>JBDTTK010000607.1:0-3348 GCA_039930685.1 Bryobacteraceae bacterium
TTGGGCCTGAAGCCCGCGGACGTACTTCCCGCTTCGACCGGCGTCATCGGCGTCGAATTAAATGCCCGCCTCATTACCGGCTCGATGAACACGCTGGTCGCGGAGCTGTCCGCGGACCGCTTCGAAGAAGCCGCTGCGGCGATCCTCACCACCGACACGCGAATGAAGATTGCCGAAGCCGGTGCGGGCAAGGCGCGCATTGCGGGCATGACCAAAGGCTCGGGCATGATCCATCCGCGGATGGCGACCACGCTCGGCTTCGTCATGACCGACGCGAAGATCGCGCCCGCCCGCCTGAAAGCAATGCTCGTGCGGGCCAACGCGCGCACCTACAATCGCATTTCGGTTGACGGCGACACCTCCACCAACGACATGGTTTCCGTGATGGCAAACGGCCTGGCGGGCGCTGTCGACGAGGCCAAGTTCGAGAAGGCGCTGACTGCCGTGCTTGAGTCGCTCGCGATCCAGATCGTGCGCGACGGCGAAGGCGCAAAAAAGCTCGTGACCATTTCGGTCGAAGGCACGCGCACCGAGTCCGACGGCGACCGCATCGCGCGCGCGATCGCCAATTCGCCGCTCGTGAAGACCGCAATCGCAGGGTCCGACCCGAACTGGGGCCGTCTGATTTCTTCGGCGGGCACGGCGGGCGTCGCGGTCGATCCGTCGAAGGTCGACATCTATCTGCAGGGCGATCTGGTGTGCCGCGGCGGACTCGCCGCGCCCATGGACGAAGCCGCGATGGCCAAGAAGCTGGACGCGCCAGACTGCGCCGTCCGGTTCGTGCTGCGCGGTTCCGGCAAAGCGCGCGTGAAGTTCTGGACCTGCGACTTCACGGAAGAATACATCAAGATCAACGCGAGCTACCGGACATGAGAATGGCGCGGGCAGTCGCGGCCGTTGTGTTCCCCGCCCTGTTGAGCGCGGGCGTCGCGCTGGCCGATTCCCCGACGGACGCGCAGGATGTCATCACGACGCTGGCGGCCGCCCTCGCGGGCGACAACGTGCCACTCTTCTTTCAGCCGATTGACCGGGCCATGCCCGGCTACGCAAAATTGCGTGCGCAGTTAGAGGCGCTGACCGCCCGCGCCCAAATTGCCTCCTCGATCGACTTCGTCGAAAACGAAGGCGACGACGCGCGCCGGACGCTGCTGCTCGACTGGTACGTCGAGATCCAAAGCCGCGGCGTGAGCGTCAGCGACAAGACCGAGCGGCGGCGCAAGGCGGTCCGCTGCGTGGTCGCGAAATCCGGGAAATCGTGGCGCGTCGTCGAACTCGATACCGCGGATCTGTTCGAATAGCGCCTCCCTCCTGCACTCTTTTTCGTTTAGTGGCACCATAAAGGCGTGGTTCCAGCAGTAACATTTATCGGTGGAATTGTTTTAGGCGGACTATTGGCCTGGCTGTGGCTTCGCGGCCGTATCGAAATCGCTGAAGCCCGCGCTGTCGCTGCCGACGAGTCCACCGCAAGGGCCGGTGAAGCGTTTCAAGGTCTTGCGGATCAAGCCCTGCGCTCGACGCAAGGCGCATTCCTTGAAGTGGCGCGTTCCGCCGTTGTGCAGCCCCTCGCCGACACTCTGGGCAAGCTCGAAGCCCAGGTCCGCGCCTACGAAGGCGCGCGCAACCAGGCGTTCGGCGGCCTCGAAAAGCAGATCGATACGCTCGCCCGCGAAACTGTCGTCCTGTCGAACGCCTTGAAAGCGCCGCAGTCGCGCGGACGTTGGGGCGAACTCACGCTGCGCCGCGTCGCCGAGCTCGCGGGCATGGTCAAGTTCTGCGACTTCGAGGAGCAGTCGTCATCGGACGGATCCCGCCAGCGCCCGGACATGGTTGTGCATCTGCCCGGCGGACGCACCATCGTGGTCGACGCAAAGGCCCCGCTCAGCGCGTTCCTCGAAGCGTCCTCCGCCAAAGACGACGCCGGACGCAAGTCCGCGATGTTGCAGCATGCCCAGCAGGTCGGACGCCACATCGAGCATCTGTCCGGCAAGCAATACTGGGCGCAGTTTCAGTCCGCGCCGGACCTCGTCGTGCTCTTTCTGCCCGGCGATCATTTCCTGAGCGCGGCCCTCGAAGCGAATCCGGAACTGCTCGAATCGGCGCTCGATCGCCGCGTCCTGCTCGCCACACCGATGACGCTGATCTCCATCCTCAAAGGAGTAGGGCACGGCTGGCGGCAGCAGCACGTCGCCGAGGGCGCGGAGCAGATCCGCAAGCTCGCCCACGAATTCCATGAGCGCCTCGCGGTCTACGCGGCGCACTACGCCGACGCCGGCGCGCAATTGAACAAGGCCGTGGAATCGTACAATCGAAGCGTGGGGTCATGGGAATCGCGGCTGACGCCGACGCTGCGGCGCTTGCGCGAGTTAGGGGTTGGTGACGAGACACGGACGCCCGAGCATCTGGCCGTGGTGGCGCGTGAGCCCGCTGCGGAGCGCCCCCGCATGGGTGACCTCGGCCGCCCCGTCTAACCCCGCATGACGCGCCAATTCTTTCTTGCGCTCTCGCAAAATCGCGCCCTGCGGCGTTGGATGGAGACGTCGTCCCTCTCCCGAAAGCTGACGCGGCGCTTCGTGGCGGGCGATCTCCTCGACGAGGGCATCGCGGTATGCCGCAGTCTCTCCAAACAAAAGATGCTTGCGACGCTCGACCATTTGGGCGAAAACGTCTCGACCGAGAAGGAAGCATCCGACTCGCGCCAGGCCATCCTGACGGCGCTCGACCGCGTTGCGGCCGAATCGCCTTCCTCCACCGTATCTATCAAGCTGACTCAGTTTGGCCTCGACATCTCGGAAGAGCTTTGCCGCGAGAATGTCCGCCAACTGGTCGCCAAGGCGAAGGCGGTCGGCAGCCGCGTCGAGATGGACATGGAAGCCAGCGAGTACGTCGACCGCACACTCGCGCTCGTCACCGCAATGCGCGAGGAGTTCGGCGATCACGTCCGCGCCGTCATTCAGGCGTATCTTTATCGCAGCGAAAAGGACATTGAGCGTCTGAACGAATTGCGCGTTCCAGTGCGCCTCTGCAAGGGCGCTTACAACGAACCCGCCGGGATTGCCTATCCCGATAAAACTGACGTCGACGCGAGCTACGTCCAACTGACCAAGGTCCTGCTCGACGCGGGCGCCTATCCGGCGATCGCAACGCACGACGAAAAGATCATCAAAGAGACTCTCGCCTACGTCAAGGAAAAGCAGTACGGCGAATCGCGCTTCGAGTTTCAGATGCTGTACGGCGTCCGGCGCGACCTGCAAAAGAAAATCGTGGACGCGGGTTTCCGCATCCGCCTCTATGTGCCCTACGGCACCGCCTGGTATCCGTATTTCATGCGGCGTCTGGCGGAGCGCCCCG
>JBDTTK010000608.1:0-3342 GCA_039930685.1 Bryobacteraceae bacterium
GGCGCCCCTGGAATCTCTGTTTGAGTACGTAGGAGGCGACCGTCCACATTTGCGAGACAGGAACGGGCATCTACCCCTTAGGGTAACATTGCCCGGCTGTTCTCCACCGGGAGCCAGACACACAAATATCGCACTGCCTCTCCACTCGAAGCACTCCCTTTCGGCAAAGCTAGGGAGTCGTCTTTTGATATTCGGCGACCTTACGGAGCCGTCGAAGGATCTCGGGCTTTTCAGTGGCGAGGACATCATCCTGCTCGACGTCGTACTTCCTCACCGTCATATACCGGTCTTGGAGATAGTATTTCTCGCCCGCAATTCCCTCCTGAGTCCGCTTGAGAAGGAACGCCGAGATCATGAAGCGATGCGAAACAAAATGAGATTCATCCGGACCCCAAACGTAGGTTGCCGTCACGAAAATCAGTGCATCGGAGATCGAAGGCTCGCTCCAGAACGCATGCTCGCTCTGACTCGAAACTTCGCATTCATACGGGAATAGATTCTCTAATTCCTTTCCCTGGCCCGGCCGAAGGAGCGCAAACATGACCCTCCATCCGCTGACCCCGCCGCTCCGCGCCGAGAAGAAGAGTGCCGGGAACCCCTTCCTAACTTGAACAATGCGAGCCGTTGCATCCAGTCCGATCTCATCGGGAAACTTGAAGCATTGGCGTTGCGGCGGGCCTTCGACGCAGACGGTCGCCGAACCCTCTGGAAACATCCCGCTGTCATCAACCGCAGGCTTGTCAATCGTGACGCGCCGGCCCATGAACTGTGGAAGCGGCTGAGCAATCGCGCTCAGAACGCAGACCGCTACGCCAATCGCAATCCGTAGAGACATAGAACAGGCATCCTCAGACTATCACTGCGCATAATGAAGTCTTGCGCCGACCGCTGCTCCTGATCCTCGCCTTCGTACTGCTCCTCCGGCTGCCGTTCCTCAACCAGGCCGTGCAGGGCGACGACGACATCTACCTCACCGGAGCGCGGCATGCCCTCATCGACCCGCTGCATCCCAATCACGCCAACTACATCTTCCGCGGCGAGGTGGTCAACATGCAGGGGCACCCGCATCCGCCGCTGGTCAGTTGGATCCTGGCCGCGTTGATCGCCGTCTTCGGCGACATCCGCGAGATCCCGTTCCATGCCGTATTCGCGCTGTTCACGCTGATGGCCGCGCTCTCGACGTGGTCGCTCGCGAAACGCTTCACGCCCCGCCCGCTCGAAGCTACGCTGCTCTTCCTCGCCGTACCGGCCTTCGTCGTCAACGGAAACTCGTTTGAATCCGACGTGCCGTTCACCGCGCTTTGGCTCGCCGCCGTTGCGCTGTTCGTGAAGGCGGTCGACGAGAACGGCAACGAGAAGTGGCTCGCCGCCGCCGGACTCGCCGCGGCCCTCGCCGCGATGACCGCCTATCAAGCTGTCCTCCTTACGCCGATCCTTGCGATCTACGTCTGGCTGAATCGCCGCCACTGCAAGGCATCCTGGGCCACGACGCTGGCCGCTCCCGCAATGTTCGTCCTCTATCAGGTCTTCGAGCGCACAACCTCGGGCGCGCTTCCCGCGCAAGTCCTCAGTGGCTATCTCAATTCACACGGCTTTCAAGCCGCCGCGCAGAAACTGAAGAGCGCCCTCGCGCTCATCGTCCATTTCGCGTGGATCGTGTTTCCCGCGATCCTCGCGTTCGCCGCCCGCCGGATCCCCAAATCGGTACTGGCACTCGCAGGAATCGCCGCCGCAGCGGGCATCTTCTACGACCCGAATCCGCTCTTCTGGATCTCGCTCGGCATCGGACTCGCCGGACTCGCCTGGATCGTGACGCTGCTTCGCCGGCCGGATCCGCAAGTCCACTTCCTCGCCGCATGGGTCGCACTCTTCTTCGCCGCCGCCTGCGTCCTTTTCTTCGCCGGATCCGCCCGTTACCTTCTGCCGATTGCGGTGCCCGTCGCGATCCTTGTGTCGCGCGACTTGGACCGCAAGTGGCTGCTCGCTGGCTTCGCCGCGCAGCTTGCGCTCTCGCTCTCGCTCTCCGCCGTCAGCTATCAGCACTGGGATGGATACCGCCAATTCGCCCGCGAACTTGCCCCGCAAGCCCAGTCGACGCGCGTCTGGGTCAATGGCGAATGGGGGCTTCGCTATTACCTCGAAGCCGAAGGCGCGCTTGCGATGTCGAAGGATCAGGTCGCGCGTCCCGGCGACGTCATCGCCACCAGCCTGCTCTCACAGGCGTTCCCGAACGAAGGCCTGCTCGCGGTCACCGCGCGGCGCACCATCACCAGCCCCATTCCGCTTCGCATGAATTCACTGCACGGCCGGTCGGCGTTCTCGGTCGCATCCAGCGGACTGCGCCCCTTCGACATCTCGCTCGATGAGATCGATGAGGTCCGCGCGGAGCTCGTACAGGAACGCAAGGCGACGCTCGAATCGCTCCGCATCGGCGACCCGGCTTCTGCTCCGCAAATCATCCGCGGCCTCTTCGCGGACGGATGGACCGGCGGCGAAGTCGTCGTCACCTTGAAGCGACCCGCCCATCCGGCCGCAATCACCGCAACGCTCAACATCCCGCCGGCAGCGGCCGCGCGACGCGTGGAAGTGCTTGTCGATGGGGTCCGCGTGCTGGATAAGACATTCGAAAAACCTGGCGTCTACTCCGTCGCGACCGGAGTGCTGCCCGCTCAGCCCGGCGCGGCCACCGTGACACTGCGTTTCGACAAGACCGTGCGCGTCCCGCCGGACCAGCGGGACCTGGGAGTGCTGCTGTCGGAGATTGGCTTCGTGAAGTAGGATTGACCGGCTCCGCCTTATGCGCCAGAGAGATCCGGCACAATCGCGGATGCATCGAAGATGCCCGGAGCAAGCGGCCGGGTGCCGTGCTTGTAGCACTGCTCGAGCGCCCGGTGGATCGTGTCCTCCTGCTCGGCGTCGATGTGGTTCGAGATCGCGAATCCGCAGCTCATCTCGGGAATCGCCACGCGATACCCTTCCGGGAACAGCTTCTGGAGGCCCTCACCGAGCAGTAGCCTCGACGGCCCCCATCCATCGGTGTGCATCATAGCCACCGCGTAGGGGCTACCGTCCAAACGGCCCATGCCATGGGTGTATATCTTGCGTGACGCTTTCCGTAGGTTCTCGAGCGCGATCGCCTTCCAGTCGACGTTCGCCGCCGTCCAGTGCTGCGAGATTCCGAAATCGATGTAGCGCATGCCGTGATGTGGCAGCGCGATAGCCCACGTCAAGCCGACGCCTGGCGCGGCGCACTTGGCGTACGGACCGGGCCATCCACCTCGTTCGAAGAAGCTCGCGGGAGCAAACACCGGAAAGAGATTCTGGGTGGCGATGGCGCCAGGA
>JBDTTK010000609.1:0-3342 GCA_039930685.1 Bryobacteraceae bacterium
CGGCTGAGCTTGCGCTCTTCCCGCGTTTTCTGTTCGTCACCGGCCACGCCCGATCCGATCATGTGGACGGCCCGCAACGGGATCTTCTCTTTGGCGGTCAGGTAACGAGCGACTTCCTCGGCGCGGCGCTGGCTCAGCGCGACGTTATAGGTCGGCGAACCGGTCTTGTCGGTGTAGCCCTGCACTTCGATCACGAAGCGCGTTCCGGCCACGTTTTCGCTCATCTCGTCGAGCAGCTTTTTCGCTTGCGCGTTCAACGTAGCTTTGTCGCGGTCAAACAGGACGCTCTGCGACGAGGCCAGTTTGAAGGTGTTCACGCCGTCGATGGTCTTGCGAAGTTCTTCGCCCTGGGCGATTCCTTTTTCGGCGAGCATGCGCGCGCGTTCGGCCTGCGTCATGGCTTCACCGGCCTTGGTTCCGGCAGCCTGGGCATCCGTCCCGGCCGTCCTGGCGCGGGTATCCGTCTCGGCGAGCATCTCTCTGGTCTTGGAGAGATTACGCTCAACGCCATCGATCGCTTCGCCATGGCCCTTCAAGGCCGCGTCCTGATCCATGTTCTTCTTGTCGTTCTTCTCATCCACTTGCGAGAGCTTCGTCTCCACCGGAGCAATCCGCTGTCCGACGTACTTTTTGGTGGCGCATCCCGTGGTCATCATCCCAGCCACAGCGAGCGCGGAAACCGTCATTGCAAAACGAGTCATTCCTTTGCCTCCTACCCTTTTTTCTAACCTCTGCCCTGATTGACTACACCGAACTTCGGGAGCCGGCCAGCCCTCGCGTCCAAGTTTGAACCGGCCGGACTCCCGAAGCCCGCCCCGCGGGAGCAACTACGGGATAGCGGTGCGTCGAGGACACCCGCGGGAGAGCGCTGATTCAAGCCCGGTAACTCTTGCTGCCTGCAATCCGGTAAGTATTTCCGATCACTTCCCGTAACTGCTTGCATCCGTTGCATCATCACGCTTCCTGGTGAGGACTAAAGCATGCTAATAGCCAAAGACCGCGTATGAGCCAGAATTAATCGTACGACCCTTAGAATCGGGCATTATGCCGTTCCTTGGCGCTTAAGCGCAATGGGATCTGGATAACCGACTTATTTGGAACAATTTATGATCACATCTAATATCACCGGTACTACTAGAGCCCATTGATCCCGACGGTATCGGTTGACGTCCGTGTGTGCCAAGTCTCACGTGTGTTATTCTTCAACAAAATTGCCTGGACGGTGAACATACAGAGTGCGGTCCGCCTTTCTTTTTGATCTCGACGGAGTTGTGATTCACTCCATGCCAATGCACACAGAGGCGTGGCGTATCTATTTGAAACGCTATGGCTTGGATCCTGGGGACCTCGAGGCCCGCATGCATGGCCGGCGCAACGATCAGATTGTGGCCGAATACTTCGGCAAGAAACTTTCCCCCGAAGAGGCCTTTCATCACGGCGCAGCGAAAGAGGCGCTGTTCCGGGAGATGATGGCCCCCCAATTCGAGGAACACCTGGTTCCCGGACTCTTGCCCTTCCTCGAGTGCTTCGCTTCGATTCCGAAAGCCATCGGGACCAACGCTGAGCCGGCGAACGTTTCGTTTGTGTTAGATAGGGCGGGAATTCGCCCACGGTTTCGAGTCATTGTCGACGGCATGCAGGTGGGAAAACCGAAACCCGATCCGGAGATCTACTTGACGGCGGCCGAACGTCTCGGCGTCGAACCGTCCGGCTGTATTGTCTTTGAGGATTCGCCCGCGGGGGTCGCGGCGGGGCGGGCGGCCGGCATGAGGGTAGTCGGAATCACTACAACTGCCGATCATTTGGAGGGTGTCGAGATTCATGCGCGTGATTTCTTCGATTCCGAACTTGCCTCATGGCTAAGGCGCGCGATTCCAGATCGCTAATTCTTCTGCTCGGGTCGCTGGCGGCTGTTATGCCGTACGCGGCATTCGGGCAAATCCGATTGCCGCTGGAGCAGGCCGGAGCGCGATCTGGGCAGGACTTCGTCCCCGCCCATTTGGGCAAGAAGATCTCCGTCTCCGGAGTCGTCGGCGCGCGGATGTATCGCGTCGAAGACCGCTGCCTGCTACCCATTCAGGACGCATCCCATCACGGAATTTTGCTCATGGGTTCGCCCCAGGAACTGGCAACGCTGACTCCGGGCGACGGCCTGGATGTCACCGGTACGGTCAGCGCCAGAGGCGGCATGCCGGTCCTCTCGGAGCTGTCCATCGTGCGCACCGGCGCGGCCACGGCCCCGAAACCCGCGTTGATCGGACCGGATAGTTGGCATTCCTTCGAGACCCTCGGCGTCCTGGTAACTGCGGAGAGCTTCGTGACCTCGGTGGATCAGAATGCGGACGGCGATGTTGCGACCATCGGCGATCGGGGGAACTTCATCCACGTCCTCCTGCCGCGTGCCCATCGCACCGGCTCGTCGGGATTGGGATACCTGAGCGCCGGCGATCATGTACGGGTTACCGGGACTCTCATCCAGTATCTGAAGGCTGCGCCGTTCGACGGCGGCTTTTATGTCATGTTGCCGGATTCCTCCGCGGTCTCACTGGTTGAGAAGCGGACGTTTCTGCCGCCGCTGTTACTGCTCAGTGCGCTGGCGGCGACGTCGCTGATGCTGATCATCTGGTGGATCCGCGAGCGGCGCATGGCGATGCAGCGGCGTTCGATGCGCATCCTGCACTCACTCAGCGAAGAGATCATTGCCGCCCAATCTCCGGCCGACCTTGCGCGCCGGCTGGAAACGGTTCTGCCGCAGGTCACCTCCGCGAGCAGCGTGCGGCTTTATCTGTTCAATTCGCGCACACGCTCGCTCGAGCGGGTGGTCAGCCCCGCGCATCCCGAACCCGTGGCGTTCGCCGTCGACACACCCCCGCCCGGGGTTCCAACAGGAGTCGCCGTCTGCTTCCGCAATCGCCGGCTGCTTTCCATTCCCGACACACGGCGGAGCCCCTTCCTCAAAGGCTCGGCGCGTTCCGACATGCCGAGAGCGGCCCTCTTCGTGCCGACATTCGCGCATCAGGAACTACTCGGCGTTCTCGAATTGTCGATTCAGCAGCGCCCCCACTTCTATACCCAGGAGGAACAAGCGGCCGCTCAGCATATCGCCAATCAAGTGGCGGCGGCGCTGAAGCTCCAGGAACAGCAGACCATTCGCGAACAGCTCTTCCGCAGCGAAAAGCTGGCGGCCACCGGACAATTGATTTCCGGTGTTGCGTCGGAGTTGCGCGCTCCGCTGGACACGATCCTCCGGCTCTCGGCCATGCTGGGCCCCGGCTCGGCCAGTATCGAACGCGATGCGCGGACCCTGGCATCGGAGGCGCGGCGCGCGTCAGAGATCGTCGC
>JBDTTK010000610.1:0-3336 GCA_039930685.1 Bryobacteraceae bacterium
GAGGCGTTTGCGGGCTTCGTCGAGCAGCGCTTCGGTGGCGTCGACGCCGGTGACGGAGGCCCCCCGCGCGGCGGCTCGCGCCATAGCCCCGCCTGATCCGCAGCCGGCGTCGAGCAGGCGCGTTCCCGAGGCTACTCCGGCGGCGTCGAGGACCAGGTCCCAGAAGGGCGGTTCGACGAGTTCGGCCATGGCGGTCCATTCGGAGGCGCCGGAAGTCCAGAGCCGGGCTTGCCTTTGCGCGCTTTCGGACAACGTGGGCTCGTCAGGCAAGAGCGGATTCCTCTTTCTTCGTGACAGCGGTAATCAGGAGAGCGGTGACGATGACGGCAACGGGTCCGATGAGGTTGTACCAGAGAAACGCGACGTTCGTGAATTTAGCGGCGGCGAGGATGGTGATCTGCCCGATGACGGTGCCCCAGAAGGCGGCATTGGAGCCGATGCGTTTGAAGAAGAACGCCAGGATGAAGACGCCCAGCATGCTGCCGTAGAAAAGCGATCCGACGAGGTTGACGACTTCGATGAGAGCGCCGAAACCTCCGCCGAAGCTGGCGAAGACGACGGCATAGACGCCCCAGAAGACGGTCGCGAGGCGTGATGCGAGCAGGTAATGGGCGTCCGCCGAATTTTTCGCGATGTAGCGGCGATAAATGTCGATGACCGTGACCGTGGCGAGAGAGTTGATTTCGCCGGAGATCGCGGACATAGCGGCCGTGAATATGACGCCGATGATCAGTCCGACGACGCCGGGCGGAAGGTAATGGGTAACGAAGGACAGGAAGATGTAGTTCGTGTCGTTCGAGAACGCCGGGCTGGCGAGTTTCGCGCCGTCTTTGCGGGCGGTGTCGAAGTCCTTTTGGGCGCTCCGGAATTCGGCGAGGGCGCTGTCGTGAGCAGCGGCGTCGCCGGCGCGGTCCGCGGCGACGATCTTGCGGGCGGCCGCGGCGCGGGCTGCGTGCGCCTTATCGAATTCTTGAGTCACGGCGGCATAGCCGGGCTGCTGCTCGATGCGCGCCTGTTCGACCGGCTGAAAGAGAACCGGCGGCTTTTCAAACAGGAAGAACACGAAGACCATGGTTCCGATGAAGAGAATGAAAAACTGCATCGGGATCTTCGCCATCGCGTTGAACAGCAGGCTGAGGCGGCTTTGGCCGATGGACTTGCCGGTGAGATAGCGCTGGACCTGGCTTTGGTCGGTGCCGAAGTAGGCGAGCATGAGGAACATGCCGCCGATGAGTCCGCTCCAGAGGTTGTAGCGATTGTCGAGGTCAAGCTTCGTGTCGACGACATTGAGCTTACCCGCGGCTCCGGCGAGGCGGACGGCGTCGCCGAAGGAGACATCCGCCGGCATGAGATACACGGCCATGCCGAAGGACAAGATCAGCGCGGCGAAGATCACCATCATCTGTTGGACGTCGGCGTGGGTGACGGCTTTGATGCCGCCCATCGTTGTGTAAAGGACGACGAGGCCGCCCATCAGCATGGTGGTGTAGCGATCGGGCCAGCCAAGTACGACGCTGAGAACAACGGCGGGCGCGTAGAGGGCGATGCCGGCGCCGAGTCCGCGCTGGATGAGGAAGATGCCGGAGACGAGGGCGCGCGTTTTGGCGTCGAAGCGCTGTTCAAGGAATTCGTAAGCCGTGTAGACGCGGGTCCGGTGAAACGCGGGCACGACGGTGGCGGAAAGAATCACCATGGCGAGCGGCAGTCCGAAATAGAACTGCACGAAGCGCATACCGTCGGTGAAGGCTTGTCCGGTGGTGGAGATGAAGGTGATCGCGCTGGCCTGGGTCGCCATGATCGACAAGCCCATGGCGTACCAGGGCATAGTCTTCCCGGCGAGCAGGAACTTGTCGACGCTATCTGACCCGCGGCCCCGGTAGAGGCCATAGCTGACGAGCGCGACGATCCAGCCGAAGAGAACGATCCAGTCGAGAAGGCGCATTATGGGGCGTATATCCGCGTGAAGATGTAGAACGCTACGATGACGCAAACGAGCCAGACGAGCACGACCGCGTAAACGCGCCGCCAGGTTCCGAGGAACGGAGGTGGTTCGTCGATGACTTCCTTATGAATTTCTTCGTTCACTCGTTAGGATCGCCTTCCGGTCATTTTCAGGTGGTCATTGAGCCTTGCCCGCGCTCAGCAGATTGGCGAACAGCCGATACGCGCCGGGCACGCCGGCAGGCAACTCGCGGAACCACGAATAGGCGGTGAAAATATACGCGCCCTTACCGAGCTTCGTGTAGAGCGTTCCTCCGGCGAGAGGCTGCTCACCGGGGTCGTGCGTGGTCCAGATGGTTTCGTACTTCGGGTCCCACTCGGTGGCGAAGTACAGTCCACGTTCCTGGATCCAGCCGTCGAAGTCTTGCGGCGTGATCTTGTTCGGAGTGTTGAGCAGGACGTGCTGCGGATTGGTAATCGTGACCGGCGCATCTTCCACGGTCACGCGTTCGCTGCGTCCGATCTTGATGGGATACGGGCCCATGTTGGCGAGAATGGCCGGATCGCCGCCGAAGAACCCGCCTTCGAGGACGTTGTACTGGACGACGAACGTGCCGCCGTTCCGGACGTAGTCGAACAGGCGCTCGTAGTTGGCGCGTACGTCGGGGCGCGTGTTGAAGGTGCGGACTCCGGCGACGATCGCGTCGTACTTTGAGAGATCGCCGCGCGAGATGTCGTCCGCGGAGAGCAGGGTAACGTCGCAGCCCATCTGTTTCAGCGCGGCGGGCACGTCGTCACCCGCGCCGACGATGTACCCGATCTTGTGCGCAAGAGTTTTGATGTCGGCGCGGACGACGTCCGCCTGCGCGGAGGGCATGGTGGTTTGGGGCGGGATGTGCGGATATTGGATCACGTTCATGCCGACTGCGACGGTGCGGTCGCCAACGGAGGCGGAGGCGTGGAGCTTACCGATGGCCGGGTCCGCCGGAGGCGTGACCTCAAACGAGAGGCTCCGCTCGGCTCCGGGAGTCTTGAGCTCAAACGGAAGGGAAGCCGGCGAGACTGCCCAGCCTTGCGGAGCTTCGAGCTTTACTTCGCCCTTGGCGGCGGTGTTCGCCTTCACCAGCACCTCGACGTGGCGCGGTTTGGTGTCGGGGAAGACGAGCGAGCGCTCGGCGAGGTCGAGTGCGACCGGCGGAGTGACGACAAACGGGCGGATCTTTTCGCCGAGTTCGCGGTCGACATAGCGATTCTCCACAGGGCGGGTCAGTTCGATGATCTGATCGCCGACCTTCAGTTGAAACTCCGCGCGCAGCGCCGCCGGATTATCGGCGAGTCCGCCAACCTTGAGGTTGGGCCAAGTGTACAAATCGCCATCCCTAGGTGCGGCTAGCC
>JBDTTK010000611.1:0-3330 GCA_039930685.1 Bryobacteraceae bacterium
GTTCTGTGACTGGTCGATTTGATAACATCAAACGCGCGAGACACTCTTATGAAACGCCGTCATTTATTTCCTGCGCTCCTAGCCGGAGCGGCCGCAGCCCAGTCGACGCCGGGTGAAGAAAAGGTTCAGCGAAAGGGCCGGATCAAACAGTGCGTCACGGGAGGGGTTTTTGCCCGCGGCATGCCGTTCGACGAGCGCTGCCGTCAGGCCGCCAGGCTCGGCGCGGTGGGCTTCGACCTGATCGGTCCGAAAGACTGGCCGACGCTGAAGAAATACGGGCTGATTCCGACGATGTATCCACCGGGTCCGGGCGGGACGATTCCGGAGGCCTTGAACCGGACGGAGCATCACGACGCGATCGAGAAAGGGATGCACGCCGCGATCGATGAAGCAGCCGCGTTCGGGTGCCCGAGCATCATCACGTTCTCCGGCAATCGAAAGGGCATGGCGGACGCGGAAGGACTCGACAACTGCGTGGCCGGCCTGAACCGGATCAAGGCGCACGCCGAAGATAAGGGCATCAACATTTGCATCGAATTCCTGAACAGCAAGGTCAACCACAAGGACTACATGTTCGACCATGCCGTGTGGGGCATTGAGCTGATCAAGCGGGTGAACTCGCCGCGGGTGAAGATTCTCTACGACATCTATCACGCACAAATCATGGATGGCGATATCGTGCGCACGATCCGGGAGAACATCCAGTACATCGGCCACTTCCACACCGGCGGCAATCCGGGGCGGAACGAGATCGACGATACGCAGGAACTGAACTACCGGTTCGTGGCCCAGGCGATCTTCGACCTCGGATATAAAGGGTACGTGGCCCATGAATACGGTCCCAAGCGCGATCCGCTGACTTCGCTCGACCAGGCGATGCGGATTTTCGACGTGTAGCGAACACCCTTTCAAATCCGGAACGCCGCGCGCCATAGCCACGGCCAGATTCGCAACCAGAAGAAGGTCCAAAACCAAGTGACTGCCAGTCCAACCGTCGTCATCGAACCACAGCGCCTCCGCGCATTCGCCCAGGAGATCCTGGAGAAGGGCAGCGTACCCGCAAATCATGCCGAGCTAGTGGCGCAATCGCTGGTCGCGTCCAACCTACGCGGCGTCGACTCGCATGGCGTCCAGCTATTGGTGTTCTACCTTGACCACATTCAACTCGAGAACATGAACGTCTCGACGCGCGGGCGGATCGCGTCTGAGAATGGATCGTGCGTGGTCTATGAAGGCGACAACGGCATGGGCCAGGTGGTGTCCGAGGAATGCGTCGGACACGCGATTCGGGTCGCGAAGCAGTCCGGAATTTCGATCGTGGTGGCACGGGAATCGAATCACTTTGGCGCGGCCGCGTACTGGTCGCAGCGGATCGCGGATGCCGGGTTCATCGGCTTGTCCTTGTGCAATGCAACGCCGCTCGTCGCGCCATGGCAAGGACGGGACAAGCGGCTCGGCACCAATCCAATCTGCATGGCGGTTCCGGGGGCGCGCCGCTGGCTGCTCGATATGGCAACGACGACGGTGGCGCTCAACAAGGTGTACCGGGCGATGCTGAGCGGAAAACCGGAAATTCCAGTAGGCTGGGCGCTCGACATCGAAGGCAATCCGACGACCGACACACAAAAGGCGATGGAGGGATCCCCGATGCCGCTTGGCGGATATAAGGGGTCCGGGCTCGCGGTGATGGTCGAGATCCTTTGCGCGGTGCTGAGCGGCGGAGCGATTACGACAGATGTCGGCGGCACGCGGGTGTTCAACCATCCAATGCGGGTCAGCCATTTTTTCATGGCGATCGATGTAGCGCGGTTCCTTCCGCTGGCGGAATTCGAGGAGCGCATGGAGCGGCTTGCGGCGTCGCTCAAAGACGGCCAGACGGCGCCAGGCTACGACGAGGTAGTAATCGCGGGCGAGCCGGAATGGCGCGAAGAAGCTCGGCGCCTCCGCGAAGGAATTCCGCTGGACGAAGGCGTTTGGAAAGCGCTGGTCGAGACGGCGGCAAAGGTCGGCGTGGAAGCGCCAGTCCTCTAATCCTCAGCCAAGAAGCGTCAACTGAGGAAAGGCATTGGCGTAATGGGATCGATCCGGCGTCGCCAAACGATCCGCGCGGATCAACGCGTGCGCGCCGATCACGAAATCGACTAACAGTCTTCTGGGCTCGCCGCCGTCGGATTTTCTTCGACGTCGCGCATAGGCGGCGTAGGCTTCTCCGGCCGCGATCCAAATGTCTTCATGGAGCGCGAACTCCACCGCGATGTCATTGTCGGCCAGGAACCGATCCACGAACTCCCGGGTGGCCCTTGGATGCGCGAGCAATTCCGCGTAGACCGGACCGCAGATAACGAGTCCGCCCTCGGCCTGCACCGCGTCCAATAGATCGATCATCTCGGTGATCAGCGGTTCCACGCTCCAAACCGCTGAGATGACGTTGGCATCGATGGCGGTCCTCACTTCGACTCGTCGTCGGGATCGCGCATCTCACGAACCCACGCATTGATCTCCTCGATGCTGTGAAATACCGGCAAGGCTCCAGCGTACTCCCGGAACCGGCTCCCCGTTTGGCGGATTCGACGGATGACTGTTTTGCCGCCCTCGTCGACGAATTCGACGCGATCGCCTTCCTTGAGTCCGAGGCGAAGGCGGATCTCCTGAGGAACAGTGACCTGCCCTTTGCTGCTCATAATACTGGAGTAAGCCATTCCTACCTTCAATTCCTACAGTAAGAATAGCATTCCTTACCAGCCGATCGGAATGGTCAGTGCGGCTTGCGTTGGGTCAGGCTGAACCAGTTTCCGAAAGGGTCTTTGAGAAGGGCTTCGATGCCATAGAAGCGGTCCGTGGGAGGTTGGGTGAATTCGACGCCCTTCGCGGTGAGTTCGTCATAGGTCTTTTGTACGTCAGCAGTTTCCATGACGCCTGCGCCGAGTGCGCCTTCTTTCACGAGTTTGGCGAGCATCTCACCGACCTCGGGCTTCATCATCGGATTTCCGAGAGGCATGAGGACGATTTCGAGGTCCGGCTGGCCTTTGGGCCCGACGGTAAGCCATCGGAACCCTTCCATGCGGTTGTCGGTGCGGACCTCGAAACCGAGCTTATTGACGTAGAACTCGTAAGCGGCGTCCTGGTCGTCGACATAGATCGTGACGTGCGATAGGCGTTGAATCATTACTGAATCTCCTTGGATTTTCAGAGTGCCACGGATTGGGGTGCGTCCGCTTCTTGAATCTTGCTGTGTTCGCCGGTGACGACATGGTTCGCGGAGGTGTGATCCCTTTGTGACGAGTCTGCGGGAGCGCTGAGGCACGACCGTGAGGTCGTGCTCCTCATGAT
>JBDTTK010000612.1:0-3324 GCA_039930685.1 Bryobacteraceae bacterium
CCGGCGGCAAGCCCAACTCGGATCGCCATGCTATAAAGATCTCGGAGGCGCGTGCTTAGAGTCTGTGTGAACAGCGAGGCGCGACCGTAAGGTTGCGCTCCAAGAAAGTGCATCGTCGTAACTCAATAGCAGGAAGCGAATTACCTGGAATTGGCTTCGTTTTGAAATCGCTCGCCCACGCCTCCATCGGCAAATGTGGCTTCGTTTGGTAAAAGGGTTGTTCGCAAGCAAGTTGGAGGTGGTTTCGTTTGGAAAAAGTCTCCGCGCCCGTCCGGAGTGCCTCCCAACCGATTCTAGGCAATGAAGTTACACGCCATTGGCTTCGTTCTGCACTCGGCGAGTCGGGTCGACATGGAGCGGACTGCGGGCCGCGGACCCACGAGCCCAGGCCCGCGCATCGGAAATGACTGTCTTTTGATGACCTAAATGCTTAAAATACCAGCAGTGAAATCCTCTAATCCCAGTCACGTATTGGAGAATCTGCGCGTCGAGACTCCGTGCCAGGCGGATTGGAACGAGATGACGGGCGATCGCCGGGCACGGTTCTGCGATCACTGCCAGAAAAGCGTTCACGACGTGTCTGCAATGACGCGCGAGGATGCGGCGGCGTTGTTGGCGTCCGGCGAAAAGGTCTGCGTGCGGTTCTCGCGGGATGCCGCCGGTGCCATGATGACTGCGGACTCCGGCAGCTACGTATTACTCCAACGGCGGACCTTCGCAGCCATCCTGGCGGCCGGAATGGCATCGGCATTGCTTCCGATCTTCGGCCAGCAGTCACAGCCACCGGCCATGCTGATCGGCGAGGTTGTTACCGCGAAGGGAGCACCGGTAGGCCATGCCACCGTTCGGCTGAATCGAGGAACGAAGACGCTCTTAGAGGTCGAAACGGACGCACGAGGCCGATTCCGGATCAGCAAAAGCCAACCGGGCGTGTACAGCCTGGCCGTCGAAGCACCGGGGTTTCAACCGGCCGAACAGCGCGCGGCGCTGGAGCAAGGCGCTTCGCTTCGAGCAAAAGTGGTGATGATGCCGCAGATCCAAATGGTAACGATGGGGGTTCCGATGCCCCCGCCCAAGCATTGAGCCGAGGGAAGACAAGGAAGTGTCCTAGACCTTACTAACCCTGGACCGCCAGCCTCGCTACGAAGTCCCGATCGCCTTCAAGAAAATCAAATGACGGCAAATCAACCGGAGCCGCCCAGGCGATTTGTTCGAAGACGCGGTTGACAGGCTCGCCGGTCCATTGGTCCACCCAGAAGAACGCGAGCGTGATTGGCATCTTGCCCGCATAGGCAAACGGGTAGCGTTCGACTTCGGCTCCGACGGTGGCGTCGATGCCGAGCTCCTCTTCGAGTTCGCGCCGGAGCGCTTCTTCGGCCGACTCGCCTGCCTCCACTTTGCCGCCGGGGAACTCCCATTTGAGCGCGTGGCTGTCGTCACTTCGCCGCTGAGCAATGAGGATTTGGCCGTCCTTGCGGAGGAGCGCGGCGACGACGAGCTTCAAGCGGATCTCCGGTCCGCGCGTGAATCTTGCGACATTAGTCTTATAGACTCGCACATGCACAGCGAACGGCTCCTCGACCACTTTCAGAATCCCCGCAATGCCGGCGTGCTTACGCCGCCCGCGGTGCAGGTGACGGTCGAGAACCCGGCGTGCGGCGACATCCTGCAGTTGTCGGCGTTGTTCGCAGACGGCGTCGTGAAGGAGGTCCGCTTCAAAGTACGCGGCTGCACGGCGGCGATCGCGGCCGGCAGCGCGCTGACGGAGTTGATGCTCGGACGCAGGTCCGAAGACCTGCGGCGGATCACGCGCGAAGACGTCGAGTCGACCGTCGGCGGCCTGATTCCGGAATCGAAGCACGCCGCGGTGCTGGCGATCGATGGAGTCCGGCGGCTGCTGACCGTCGCGCGGGACGCCGGCGAGACAGCCGGCTGACGCGATGTTCGTTGGCCGGTCCGTTACGGAACGAACTGCAAGCCGCTCAAGAACTCGGTGAGCTCGGCTTCCAGCTCCGGTAACTGGCCCTGGCCGCAATAGGTAAGCACTTGTACGGTGCCGCCGTCGCCTCCGTAGTAGTAGCCATAGTAGGAAACCGGAACGCCGTTCACACTGGCGTTCATCTTCTGGCGCCAAAGCACGATCCCGTTGACCGTGATCTTGTCGCGCGACACCAGCGTCGCGTTCGGGTCAGCGGCCTTCGCATTTGTCAGAGCGACCTCCGGCAGGTTGTCGAGCGGCACGGAGAGGCCCTCATAGATAAGCAGGCCATAGCCGGTGCCGGACCCGAACGTGAAGGAATACCGGCCGGGCTCTTCCTGCTTCGTCTGTTTCCACTTCGTCGAGTTGTAGGAGAACGTCAGCTTGTTCCCGAGCTTGAGTTCGGAGACCGTGATGCGCGGCTCCGTGTCGGGCAACGGCTCGTCATGCACTTCGAGGCCGTCGAGCAGTTCGGTGAATCGCGCCAGGTTCTCTTCGAACGCGCCCTTGAGCGTAAAGCACACGACCTGCACGGAGCCGCTGGAACCGCCGTAATAGTAGCCGTAATACACAATCGGAAGGTTCTTGACGACGCCGTCCATCTGCATCACGCCGACATGGCGTCCGTTGACGATCCGCTCCTCCTTGAGAATCACCTTGATGTTGGGGTCGGCTTTGCGGGCATTCTCGACCGCGACCTCGCGCAGGGAGTTCTTGGGGATCTTCGCTTTCTCGCTGATGACCTTTGCGTAGGCGTCCCCGCCAAGGCTCTCGAACTGGATGACCTTTGGCTCGTCAGGGAGGGCGCTCTGCTTCCATTTCGTCAGATCCACCCAAACCGAGAAATCACCAAACGGGGTCTTCACTTCCGTCTTCGCGTTCTGGCTGCGAGTGTGAACGCTCAGCGAGGAGTCGGCAACCGTGCCCGATCGCGCGTTCGGTGATCCCGCGGAGAACGACGAAAGCTGGCTGACGAACTCCTTGACGAACGCGTCGAGCGCGCCTGCCGTGACGCCGCCTCTGAGGTTTAAGTCCGATTGGAGACGGGCCGACGGTCCGGCGACCAGCACTCGCGAGTAGAGGTTCTTCTGATTCCAATCGTTCGCCTCGGCGACAGAGAGCCTGGCCCTGAGCGGAGCCGACAGCGTCAGCGCCGATCCGGATCTGGAGACAGTGACAGTCGAATCGCCGGACGCAAACTGGACGGTATTGCCCACGGTCGTCGCCTTATAGCCGAGGGATTCGAGGCCTTTCGAGACCTGCTCCTGGGTGACATCCTTCAGAACCGCGGGAGTTTGAGCAGCGGCGATGGAACAGGCAACCACCGCCAGAACGCCGAAGCGACG
>JBDTTK010000613.1:0-3302 GCA_039930685.1 Bryobacteraceae bacterium
GTTTTTGTCGAGGCTCAACAAGAGATCGGTAAGGCAATCGGTCCATCAAAGGAGAAGCGATATGAGCAAGAACATTTCAGTCTTCGGCATCTTTCGTACAGTCGGCGACGCGGACAACGGAATGTCTAACCTGCGGTCAGTCGGATTCCGGAACACGGACATTTCGATCCTCGTGCCCGACAATCGCGGTACAAAAGACTTCGCCCACGAAAAAAATTCCAAGGCCCCCGAAGGGGTCGCCGCTGGGGCCACCTCCGGAGCCTTGCTCGGCGGCGTGCTGGGTTGGCTCGCAGGCGCAGGTGCGCTGGCTATCCCCGGAATCGGGCCTTTCCTCGCCGCAGGGCCGATTATGGCTGCCCTCGCTGGAGCCGGTGGCGTTGGTGTCGTTGGAGGCATTGTCGGGGGTCTAGCCGGCTTTGGCATCCCCGAGTACGAAGCCAAGCGGTACGAAGGACGCCTCAAAGCGGGCGGCATTCTGCTCTCCTGCCACTGCGATAACTCGGAGTCGGTGGAGCGCGCGAAAGAGGCGCTGAAGCAGTCCGGCGCGGAAGACATTGCTTCGTCATCCGAAGCGCCGGCCGACTATGCCGCGAGCGACAAGCCGATGCCCCGCGCATATGGCGTCGTGCGCTAGCTTCCGCCATCCAATTAAGCACGGGAGTTTGCCTGTCGTGGACCAGCAAACTCCCGCCCATCGCCGACACGGCACTTACCACTTTCGGGGGATCTTCAAATAAGACCAGCGTGGTAGGCCTCTAGCACTCTTACTCGTGTTGCTCTTCTGCGACAGATGCAGCAGAGTACATGGAGAGATGATTAGGAGGAGCTAGGCCGTGACCCCAGCGAAAGAAAAGTCCACTGATGCCTTAACCCGCGATGTCATTGCGGCATTTGACGATCTGAATGGCTTGCATTCGGGTTACCGTCCGGCGCACGCCAAAGGGATTCTCATTGCGGGAGTCTTCACCCCCTCACCGGAAGGCGCGGCACTCACCCGCGCACCTCATCTCCATCGGCAATCGACACCGGTTTCGATCCGATTCTCCAACTTCGCCGGAGTACCTACCATACCGGACAACTCTCCGGACGCGAGTCCGCGCGGAATGGCCATTCGGTTTCACTTGGCCGAGCACAAGCACACCGATATCGTGGCTCACTCCGTCGATGGCTTTCCCGCGCGCACCGCCGAGGAGTTCGTAGAATTTCTGCGAGCCGTCCGCGCCAGCGGACCGGACGCTCCCAAGCCGTCGCCGATCGAAAGGTTCCTCGCCTCCCATCCGGCCGCGCTAGAATTCGTGCAGACGCCGAAACCGATTCCGGTCAGCTTCGCGACGGAATCCTATTTCGGCGTGAGCGCCTACCAATTTACCGGACCGTCCGGCGAAAGCAGATTTGGACGCTATCGCATTCGCCCGGAGAACCCGGCCTATCTTTCGCCGGAAGCGGCCGCCGCACAGTCGCCCAATTTCCTCATGGATGAGATGAAAGACCGTCTTGCCCGCGGACCCTTCAAGCTTCACATCGACGTCCAACTCGCGCTCCCCGGCGACGTGGTGGACAACGCTACCATCCATTGGCCGGAAGATCGTCCGCAAGTCTCGTTTGGAACCATCGAACTCTGCACCCTCGTGCCGGACAACGACGCCCAACAACGTCATATAATTTTCGACCCGATTCCGCGAATCGACGGCATCGAGCCGTCCGCCGATCCGCTGCTTGAGCCCCGCGCCGACGTCTACCTCGCGACCGGCCGTCGCCGGCGCGCAGGCAGCTCAGAATAGGAGGCTAACGATGCGTGCCATTCATGTAGAGGAAACCCCCGGCGGACTCACGCTCACTCCCGGAAGCGCCTCCCGGCAGCAGCCCGGTCCCTCCGATCTAGTCGTCCGGGTATTCGCCGCTGGCGTCACGCCGACCGAACTCCTTTGGTATCCGACATCGCATACAAAATCGGGCGAGACGAGAACAGCGGCGATCCCTTGCCACGAGTTCTCAGGCGTCATCGAAGACGTGGGAGAGGACGTCGGCCATCTCGAAATCGGCATGGAAGTATTCGGCATGAACGACTGGTTTGCCGACGGTGCCCTCGCCGACTACTGCCTCACGCCCTTCTCCTCCGTCGCCCCCAAACCGCTCAACCTGACTCATGCCGAAGCGGCCTCCGTCCCGATCGGCGCTTTAACCGCTTGGCAAGGCCTGTTCGATCGCGCGGATCTGCAACCCGGAGAGCGCGTCCTCGTGCACGGCGGAGCCGGCTCCGTAGGCCTCTACGCGGTGCAACTCGCGGCCTACCGCGGCGCGCACGTGATCGCCACCGCCTCGGATCGCAATCTGGAATTCGTCGCCAGCCTTGGCGCCGGCCAGGTCATCGACTACCAGGCGTCGCGATTCGAAGACCTCATCGCTTCTGTCGACGTCGTGTTTGACACAGTTGGCGGCGAAACCCTTGATCGATCCTGGGGCGTCCTCAAGTCCGGTGGCCGGATGGTAACGATCGCGGCCAACGGGGAAGCGGCGTCAGAAGAGCGTGTAAAGCAGGCGTTCTTCATCGTGGAACCGAATCAGAAGCAATTGAGCCAGATCGCCGCGCTGTTGGATGCCGGAAAACTGCGCGCGATTGTGGATGCCTCTGTTCCCTGGTCGGATGCTGTCGGCGCGTTCGCCGGACGAGTTCGGCGCTCCGGCCGCGGCAAGGTCGTTGTTACGGTCGCCGATTGGCCTATCGAGTCGACCGATCTCGGACAAGTCCGCGACCGGTTGGAACTTCTTGCATATCGAATGTGGCAGGATCGCGGCAGCCCGCTGGGTTCTCCCGAAGTCGATTGGTTCCGTGCGGCGGAAAAACTGCGACGCGAGGAAGAACACAAGCCGGTGGCTTCCATGGCTGCAAGTTCGAGCGAATAATGCCGTCCGCGGCCAACGCCTCGCGGCCCGATCAGCAGATGCGCGGCAGTTGATCCCCTGGAAGCATATCGACGATGCGGGACGTCCCAAACGGCGTCCTCATCGTGACCGTTCCCCGCCTGACATCCGTCACTTCGCCGACCCGGACGGCGTCTCGTCCCAATGGGTGTCGCCGCATCGCATCGAGTACGGTAGGCGCATCCCGGTCCGCAACGAAGGCGATAAGCTTCCCTTCGTTAGCCACATACAACGGATCCAGCCCGAGCATCTCGCACGCCCCGCGGACCTCCTCCCTGATCGGCATCTCCGATTCGAACAGCGTCATCCCGACGCGCGCATGTGTCGCGATCTCGTTCACGGCGCTTGCAAGCCCGCCGCGCGTGGGATCCCGCAAGCAG
>JBDTTK010000614.1:0-3299 GCA_039930685.1 Bryobacteraceae bacterium
AACGCGAACAACGATCCGGGCTTCGCCTTCCAGAACATGCTGGTCATCGACGGCTTCGGAACCTTCTTCCGCGTCCTCGTCCTTACCGTCGGACTCCTCACCGTCCTCTGCTCCGCCGCCTATCTCAAGCGCGAAAACGCCAACACCGGCGAATACTGGGGCCTGATCCTCTTCTCGATTACCGGCCAATGCATCATGGTCACCGCCAACGAGCTGATCATGATCTTCATCGGCCTCGAGATTTCCTCCATCGCCACCTACATCCTCGCCGGCTACCTCCGCGACGACCGCCGCAATAACGAAGCCGCTTTGAAGTACTTCCTGCTCGGCTCCTTCGCGACCGCGTTCTTCCTCTACGGAATCTCGTGGATCTACGGCCTCACCGGATTCACCAACCTCACCGAAATCCGCCGCGCGCTCCTCACCGGCGACCTGTCGCAAACCGGCGTCCTCGTCGGAACCGCCGCCGCGCTCATGTTCGTCGGCTTCGCCTTCAAGATCTCGGCCGCGCCCTTCCAGGTCTGGGCCCCGGACGTCTACCAGGGCGCGCCCACCCCGGTCACCGCCTTCATGTCCGCCGGACCCAAGGCCGCCGCGTTCGCGATGCTCATCCGCGTCTTCCTGACGGCGTTCTCCCCCATCGCCGAACGCTGGGAACCCGTCGTCTGGGGAGTCGCCCTCGCCACCATGGTGGTCGGCAACTTCGCCGCGCTGCGACAGACCAACATCAAGCGCATGCTGGCCTACAGCTCGATCGCCCACGCCGGATACATCCTGGTCGCGATCGCCTGCCACACGCCCATCGGAACCTCCGCCGCCATGTTCTACCTCGCGGCCTACGCCTTCATGAACGTCGGCGCGTTCGCCGTCGTCACTCACCTCGCGCGCAAGCACGAGCAGTACGTCGAAATCGACGACCTCGCCGGCCTCGCCCAGCGCCAGCCCATGACCGCCGCGATGATGACCATCTTTCTGTTGAGTCTGATCGGCATCCCGCTCACCGGCGGCTTCTTCGGCAAGTTCTACATCTTCAAAGCGGCCCTCGATTCGCAGCTCGTCTGGCTCACGGTCCTCGGTCTTCTGAACTCCGCCGTCGCCGCGTATTACTACCTGCGCGTGTTAGTGGTCATGTACATGAAGGAACCCGGCGAATCCACCGAGAGCCTGCAGCCCCTCACCGGCGGACTGCTCGTCGCCGTAGCCGGCTCCGCCCTCGCGACCCTGATCCTGGGCATCTTCCCATCCCTGGTCCTCGACATCGCGACCAGTTCAGCCAACTTCGTAAGGTAGCGCGATCCGCCCACCGGATCCGCAGTCCGGAAGCCAGACGACACTGAGGCGCGACCGTAAGGTCGCGCTGCCATCACGCCTCAGCCCGCGACCGTAAGGTCGCGCTCCTCACTGGCACGGACCTCCAGGTCCGTGATCCGCACTTTTCACACAAACATCCATGAAGACTTCTGAAGAGTCTAGCGGTTCGCCACAGCGCGACTGCAATCGCCTTCACCCGATGTATACTATCCCGACCGGACTCCAACAGAAATGAATCTCCTTTCTCGCGTATCGTTCCTACTGCTTCTTGTCTCAGGAATCGCAGCCGCTCAGCCCCGAATCACGGGCCTCCAGAACAACTACAGCTACCTCATCCCGGGGACGCCGAATTACGCCATCGCGCGCGGCTCCATCGTCGTCCTCTACGGAACCGGATTGGCTCCTGCCGGTCTCCTCCAGCAGGACTTCAGCCCGGCTCTCAATCGCAACCTCGGCGGAGTCTCCATCAAAATCACCGTCGGAACCACCACCACCGAAGCCATCCCCTATTACGTCTCGCCGACCCAGATCGCCGCCATCCTTCCCTCCGCGACCCCCCTCGGCGACGGCTCGGTGACCGCGACCTACAACGGCCAAACCAGCCCTGCCTTTTCCCTAACCATCGTTCAAAGCGCGTTCGGAATCCTGACCCTCGGCGGCAACGGGCTCGGCAACGCCGCCGTCTACGACCTCGACTACAAGTACATAACGCCGACCAACGCGGCCAATCCAGGCCAGATTGTCTACTTCTGGGGCACCGGCCAGGGCCCTGATCCGAATGACGAAACTCGAATCATCGCCGCGCCGCAAAACCTCGCCGGCCTGCCCTTCGAGTTCTACATTGCGAACAAGCCGGCCAAAGTCATCTATCACGGACGCTCCACCTACCCCGGCCTCGATCAGATCGCCGTTGAGATTCCCGACGGCGTCTCCGGATGCTACGCCTCCGCCTACGCCAAAACCGGCAACATAATGAGCAACTTCGTTTCGATTCCCGTCGCCGCCACCGGACGCGTCTGCGAAGACTGGTTCAGCTCAGCAGCAGAGGTCCAGCAGTTGCTCGGCACCGGCAAGACCGAGGTCAACCTCGGCTGGTTCTACCTCTCAAAGTTCCTTTCGTACACGCCCGCCTCCGGCGGCCAGCCGGCGCGCCTTGTCACGCAGGATTCCGCCACCGCGCAGTTCCTGCGGAACACACCGTTCGATTCGAGCAACTGGGGCTCCGTCGGCGGGTTTTCCAATCCCGGCTGTATCGTCTCCGTCTTTAGAACGCAAAGTCCGTTCGTCGCCCCCATCCTCAAGCGCCTCGACGCCGGACCGTCCGTTACGCTGACCCTACCCGACGGCGCCACCCGAAACCTCGCGAAACAGAACGTCTCGGATTTCGCCTTCTCCGTGTCCGACAGCACGCCCAATGCGCAGCTATTCATCCCATCAACCGGCGGTACATTCAAGTTCAAAGTGGCCGGTGGAACCGACGTGGGCCCTACGGAAGCCACCATCAACGCCAATAACCCGCTCGTCTGGAACGAACACACGACGATCACTTCCGTGAGCCGTTCTCAGCCCCTCACCCTGACCTGGAAGGGCGGAACACCCGGCGGCTTCGTCATTATCCAGGGCGGCGCCTTCGCCGGACCGAACGCCGAGGTCTACACCGCGTTCGGCTGCACCGAAAGAGTCGAAGCGGGCCGCTACACAGTTCCTCGCGACGTACTCGCCTCCATGGTCGCCAGCAGCGTTCTTGGCGGCAGCCCGACCGGAACCTTGCTGGTGCAGCATTTCACCTATCCGGCGCGGTTTACTGCCACCGGCCTGGATCACGGCTCCATCGTCTGGCAGTCCTACAGCTCGACGAACGTCCATTACCAATAGTCGGCAAAAACTCGTGCGCGCGAATAACCACTACCAGTAGCCGGGCAAATACCCGCGCGCGCAGATTCCTCTATGCGCCAGTCACGACGGAAGCAGCCGGATGCAACCGAGCG
>JBDTTK010000615.1:0-3298 GCA_039930685.1 Bryobacteraceae bacterium
ATCGCCGCCGCCAACAGCACAAACGCCGACCCGACCAGGGGAATCACGCCCGGCATTCGCACTGCCTCGAAATAGCTTCCCGCGATCGTCGCCAGTGCCCACCCGAATGCCGCGCCCGCCACGGTGCCCATCGCCGCCATCAGCGCGCCTTCCTTAACCACGCCTGTGAGGATGCGCATCGGCTGCTCGCCGATCGCCATTCGGATTCCGAACTCGCGCGTCCGTGAACTCACCGCGAACGCCAGTACGCCGGCGACTCCCACCACCGCAATCGCCATTGCCACCGCCGCGAAAACGCCGAACACCATTGTGTTCAGCCGGTCCTGCGACAGCAGTTCCGCCCGAATGTCTTCGAGCGTGGCGGTCTTGCCGATCGGCTGGTCCGCCGACAGTTCGCGAATGATTCGCCGAATCGGTTGAATCAGGGCTTCCGGCGATTTGGCGCTCGTATGCACGAACAGGTTGCCGCCGAACAGCGGGCCCTGCGCGTAGGAGTGGTAGACCGTCAGCGAAGGCCCCGGCACCACATTCTCATCATCGACATCGGCCGCGACGCCGATAATCCGGTTCGGTTTCGGGTTGATGCTGACGAACTTCATCACCGGATCGGTCCACGTGAGATGACGATTCACCGCGTCCTGATTGGGAAACATGCGCTGCGCCAGGCTTTGGCTGACGATGACAACCGGCTCGTTATCCCCACGGTCGGCATCGGTAAAGTCGCGGCCCGCCAACAGGTGGATGCCGACCGCTCCGAAGTATCCCGGCGAAACCACGCGAAACCTGCCCCGCGGATTCTCTTCGCCCGCCGCCGGCGAATGCCCGTCCGCTGTAAACTCGAATCCCGGACCGAACGTGCCGCCGTCCAGCCAGGGCACGAATCCTCCGAACGCGCAGTGGTCGACGCCGGGCAGTTCGCTCACCCGCCGCATGCTCTCTTTATAGAAGGCGCCGATTTGTTCCGGAGTTCGTCCGTACGACATCACTGGAACCGTCACCGCCAGCACGCGCTGCGTATCGAATCCGGTTTGCGCCGCCTGCATAGCGAGCAGCGTCTTGAGCAACATCGCGGCGCCCGCCAACAGCACGAAGGACGCTGCAATCTGGGTCACCGCGAAAATGCGAAGCCTCCGGTTGGTGCTCCGCGTCACGCGCAAGCTGCTGCTCGTCAATGCGAACCCGCGGCCGTCGGCCGACGGTAGCCGCGGTACAAAGGCCAGGAATACCGACGCAGCCAACGCCAGCAACACCGCGACCCACAGCATCGTCCAATCGAACGACAGCTCGAGTGCCCGCACCGAGAACCGCGCGGCGTATCGCGCCACTACCACGAACATCGGACGCGAAATCAGCACGCCCAGCGCCGCTCCCGCTCCGCAGAGCAACAGGCTTTCCGCGAGTAGCGTCCGCCGCAGTACGCCCGCGCTTGCTCCCAGCGCGGCTCGAATTCCCAATTCGCCTTCTCGCCTTGCCGACCGCGCCAGAATCAGATTCGCGACGTTCGAACACGCAATGATGAACACGAGGAGCGACGCGGCCAGCAGTACCAGCAGAATCGTCCGGCTACCCGAGGTCATTTCGTCTCGGAGCATCCGCGCTTCGATGCGGAAATCGCCCTTCTTCGAATAGGCCTCCGGATGATCCTTCACCATCGTGGCGTATACGCCGCGCAGTTCCGCGCGCGCCGACTCGAGCGTCGCTCCCGGACCAAGCCGCGCGAACAACTCCGTCATCCGGTGGACGCGTCCCGTTGCCATCGTGGCCGAAAGATGGTGCGGGCTCGTTACGATATTTGCGATGATTTCGGTTTCCGCTGGATACGGCGTGCAGGGTTCGAGTACGCCCACAATGGTCGCCGAACGCGAACCGAGCCGAATCGTTTTCCCGAGCACCGTCTTGTCGCTGCGCAGTTCCGTCGTCCAGAAGCGATAGGTCAAAACGGCGGCTCCCGCCGCCTTCGCTCCGTCGTCGCGGGCGTCGAGAAGCCGGCCCATCGCCGGGCGGAGACCCATTACCTCGAAGTACGATCCTCCGACCACGCCCGCCCTCACGATGCGCGGCTCGCCAAGGCCGACCATGGTGAAGCCGATGGTGGAAAAATCGCCGATCGCGCTCAACGACTTCGTACCGGCCCGCAGATCGTCGATCTCCGGGACCGACCACGCCGCATTCTTCAACTGGAGGCCCGGAGCGCTCTGCCGGATATAGATCAGCGTGCCCTCGTCGCGGTTAACGAGCGGACGCAGGAGAACGCCCCGCACCACGCTGAAGATCGAGACGTTGGCGCCGATACCGAGCGCCAGCGTCAGCACGACCGTGATCGCGAGTCCTTTTGTGCGCATCAGCGAGCGCGCCGCAACCTTCAGATCCCCGAAAAAAATCGGAACAATTCCGTTCATCAGACAGTTCTCCTACCCAGCTTCCGCCAATAATTTCGAGCCGCGACCATCGAACCGGGACCGTAAGGGAGCGGCCCGCCTGTTGCACGAACCTTGAGATCCCCGCTCCCCGAACAACCCCTACCTCACTGCCGCTTCCGCCTGCCCCAGCATCTCCGCCAGCTTGTCGTAACTCTCCGCAGCCCCGTGTTCCATCCCCGTCTTGAGTACGATATCGCGAACCTCTTTTGACGGATACTCGACCGTTGCGCTCATTGTCGTCTTGCCGGCCCGCTCCGTGAACACAGCCGTCACCACGGACTCACTGTCAGGATAATCATCGAATGATTCCACGTGCACCGACCGGTCCGGCGGCGTCAGTTCCCGATAGACGCCGCGCATGCCCATCGTTTCTCCGTTGGGCCCCTGCATCACAAACCGAAATCCGCCGCCGACTCGCAAATCGATTTCGCAGACCGCAAGGGACCAGCCGCGCGGACCGAACCAGCGTTTCAGCAGTTCCGGCTTTGTGAACGCGTCGTACACAAGGTGCCGCGGCGCATCAAAAACGCGCGTCAACAGCACTTCGCGGTCGCTCGGCGTTGTGACGCTGAGTGTGCCCAGATTCTTCATGGTTCCTCTATCTCCTTTTACCAAGTCCACCGAAATTCTTTAAGGAATTTCGCGTCGCCGACCGACTTCGCTGCCCGTCTCCGGTTACGGCCTTCTGGAGCTAACTTGTTCGATCCGCGCTGCTAAGTCGTTGGAGCGGTATATCCCCGGCATCCGGTGAACGTGGGACACCATCCGCCGGATCAGGCCGTGACCGCCCAAAGCGAAATCAAAATATAACCTTTTGGTTACATAACCTGAAGGTATTCTAGTCTGAGCTTCCATTTGCTGTCAAGAAGGAATCGTCT
>JBDTTK010000616.1:0-3295 GCA_039930685.1 Bryobacteraceae bacterium
GCAATAGTGTCCCATCGCGCGGCGGGCCGCGGGGAAGCATGGCCGCAGACGAGTGCGAACTGCAATAGTATGGTTCTGCGTCTTTTGGAAACCTCAAAAACATCGCAGCGCAAACAAGGAGTGATTGAACAATGCAATTGGGAATGATTGGCCTCGGCCGCATGGGCGCGAACATGGTCCGGCGGCTTATGAAAGCCGGGCATCAATGTGTGGTGTTCGACATGAATCAAGCCTCGGTCAAGCAACTGGCCGGGGAAGGCGCAACAGGCGCGGAGTCGATGCAGGACTTCGTTTCCAAACTTAAGGGCCCGCGGGCGATCTGGCTGATGGTGCCGGCCGGCGTGGTGGATAAGGCTGTGCAACAGCTAACGCCGATGCTCGCGAAGGATGACATCGTCATCGACGGCGGCAATTCCTATTACATCGACGACATCCGGCGTTCGAAGGAACTCGCCACCAAGGGCATCCGCTACATGGACGTTGGAACCAGCGGCGGCGTGTGGGGCCTCGAGCGCGGCTACTGCCTGATGATCGGCGGTCCGAACGACGCGGTGCAGCTACTTGATCCGATCTTCAAATCGCTGGCACCGGGACGAGGACTGGTGGATCGCACACCAGGTCGCGTGGATGGCCCGGGCACATCAGAGGAAGGCTACCTGCATTGCGGTCCGGCGGGCGCGGGACACTTCGTGAAGATGGTCCATAACGGGATCGAGTACGGGCTGATGGCGGCGTACGCCGAAGGCATCAACATCCTGAAGCACGCGAACGCCGGCAGCCAGGGGCGCGAAGTGGACGCCGAAACGTCGCCGCTGCGCGACCCGGAGCACTTCCAGTACGACTTCAACCTGGCCGACATCGCCGAAGTCTGGCGGCGCGGCAGCGTGGTGGCGTCATGGCTGCTCGATCTGTCGGCGATCGCGCTGATCGAAGAGCCCAAGCTCGAGAAGTTCTCGGGCAGAGTCTCGGATTCGGGCGAAGGGCGTTGGACGATTATGGCGGCCATCGAATCGTCGACGCCGGCGCCGGTGCTGAGCGCGGCGCTGTATCAGCGGTTCAGTTCGCGGGGTGAAGACGACTTCGCGGAAAAGATGCTGTCGGCGATGCGGTTCCAATTCGGCGGACACATCGAGCGGGCCGCCGGCGGATAACGCGGCGCGGGGATGCGGCGGACCGCTAGGATTAAGGGGTATGCCAACTCCGATTCCTGTAAGCGGACAACCGGCCGGTCCGAACGTAATGGTGATTTGCGGGGCGAGCGGGGATCTGACGAAACGCAAGCTGATCCCCGCCCTCGTGAATCTGGCGCAAAGCGGACTGCTGCCGCAGCAGTTCGCGATTATCGGATTCTCATTCGATTCGTGGACGACGGAACAGTTCCGCCAGCGGCTGACGGATGAGTTGAAAGACTTCGCGTCCGAGGCCGTGGACCTGAAGTTGTGGGAGTGGTTCCTGGAGCGAATTTACTACGTCCAGGGAGATTTTCAAGATGCGGCGGCGTACGAGCGGCTGAAGGATAAGATTTTCGAGGTCGAGAAAGAACACGGCACTCGCGGGAACCGGTTCTTCTACCTGGCCGTGGCGCCGAAGTATTTTTCCGTGATTGTCGAGCAGCTGGGCGCTGTGGAACTGGCGAGCGAGGAAGCCGGCCGGTGGACACGGGTGATTATCGAAAAGCCGTTCGGGCATGACCTTGAGTCCGCATTGAAACTCAATACGGACATCAAGAAAGTCCTGACCGAGAAGCAGATCTACCGCATCGACCACTATCTGGGCAAGGAGACGGTGCAGAACCTGATGGTGTTCCGGTTCGGGAACAGCATCTTCGAGCCGATCTGGAACCGGCGCTACATCGATCACGTGCAGATCACGGCGGCGGAAACCGTCGGCGTGGAGCATCGCGGCGGCTATTACGACACGTCCGGGGCGCTGCGCGACATGGTGCCCAATCATCTGTTCCAACTGCTGACGCTGACGGCAATGGAGCCGCCGATTTCATTCGCCGCGGACGCGGTCCGCGACAAGCAGGCCGAGGTGCTGCATGCGATTCAACCTCCGACGCCCGAGGACGTGTTGACGAAGATGGTCCGCGGGCAGTATGGCGAGGGGAAATGCGGGGATGAAACGTGCCCGGCGTACCGCGCCGAACATGACGTTCCGCCGAACTCGAACACCGAGACGTACGTTGCGCTGAAGCTGGCGATCGATAACTGGCGCTGGGCGGATGTGCCGTTCTATTTACGGACCGGCAAGCGCCTGGCGAAACGGGACACGGAGATCGCGATTACATTCCGGCGCACGCCGTTCGTGATGTTCCGCAACACGCCGGTGAAGGATCTGCTGCCGAACCAACTGGTGATCCAGATCCAGCCGGATGAAGGGATCTCGCTGCGGTTCGGCGTGAAGGTGCCGGGGCCGGTGATGCGGATCGGCCCGGTGGAGATGAATTTCGACTACGCGCACGACTTCGGCAGTTCGCACAGCATCGGGTACGAGCGGCTGCTGTACGACTGCATGGTGGGTGACGCGACGCTGTTCCAAAGGGCGGACATGGTGGAGGCGGGCTGGACGGTGATCGGTCCGTTGTTGGATGTGTGGCATGCGTTACCGCAGCGCAACTTCCCGAATTATGCGGCGGGCTCGTGGGGTCCGCCGGAAGCGGATGAGTTGATGCGGCGCGACGGGCGGGAGTGGCGGAACGAGTAATCCGGCCGATTCCTCGACGCAAATCGCGGCGTTGGTTGCGGGAATGGCGACGGGTCGGCCTGGAGGTCACGGACCTGGAGGTCCGTGCTACCGAGGCATGCGCCGATGTTCAGGCGTGCGACGGGATCGCTGGCTACGCGACGCCGGTGGAGCCGAAGCCCTTTTCGCCGCGGGCGGAGTCGGCGAGGTCGCCTTCGACCCAATCGATGGCTTCATAGCGGGCAATGATCATTTGCGCGACGCGGTCCCCGGTGGCGATGGCGAAGTTGTCTTGGCCGAGGTTCAGCAGGATGACCTTGACTTCGCCGCGGTAGCCGGGGTCGATGGTCGCGGGGCTATTGGGGACGGTGATGGCGTGCTTGAGGGCGAGTCCGCTGCGGGGGCGTATTTGCGCTTCAAAGCCGGGCGGAAGTTCGATGGCGAGTCCGGTGGGGACGGCGAGGGGGATTCCGGGTTTGAGGACGGCGGGCTCGGAAGCGCGGAGGTCCATGCCAGCGTCTTCGGCGGCTCCGTGGGCGTATGCGGGGAGATACGCGGCGTCGGAAAGCTTCTTGATACGAATTTGCATGGGGTGAATTGGTTATCATAG
>JBDTTK010000617.1:0-3280 GCA_039930685.1 Bryobacteraceae bacterium
ATCGGCTGGAGGCGAATCCGGACCGGCTTGAAGAGGTCGAGACGCGGCTCGCGGCACTCGACAAACTGAAGCGCAAGTACGGCGCGACGATTGAGGACGTGCTCGCGTTCCTGGTCGAGACGCGCGCCCAGCTCGAGGCCGTTGAGAATTCTACCGAGCGGCGCATGGAACTTGAGCGGGAGCGAAAGCAATTGGCATCGGAGTACGAAGCGGCGGCCACCAAGCTGTCCGCGAAGCGGCAGGAGGAGGCCGGCTTACTCAGCAAGAAAGTCGAGACCGAGCTTGGATCGTTGGCAATGCAGCGGGCGCGATTCACAATTCGCATGTCACCGTCAGGTTGGACGGCGGAAGGCATGGACGACGTGGCATTCCTGATCTCGCCGAACCCCGGCGAGGAACCGAAGCCACTCGATAAGATTGCGTCCGGCGGAGAGTTGTCGCGAGTGGCGCTGGCGCTCAAGACCTGCACGCAACGGCCCGCAAAAGGAATGCTGAAGACGCTCGTCTTTGACGAAGTCGATGCGGGTGTCGGGGGCAGCGCTGCGGAGAGCGTAGGGCGACGCCTGAAGAAGCTGGCGAGTGGCAATCAGGTGTTGTGCGTGACGCATCTCGCGCAGATTGCCGGTTTTGCCGATCACCATTACTTCGTGGAGAAGCATGAATCGCGGGGCCGCACGGTGGCAACGATCGCTGAGTTGAAGGCGGAGGCGCGCACGCGTGAAATCGGCCGGATGCTTTCGGGGGAGCACGTCACGGCCGAGGCGATCAAGCATGCGGCGCAGTTGATCAAGATGGGAAAGGCGTAATACTTCCGAGTTCCGGATGGATGACCGCGTCACGGACTTGGAGGTCCCTGTCACGTTTCCTATCGAATGCGCTGGGGTATTCCGCCAGAATCCTTGGAACGTTGCGCCGCATCCATGAAGCCGAACATCTCGAGCGTTTCCTCGTTCGGAACAGGAACCACGCCGGTCTGGAAGAACTTCGCAATTTCTCTCACCAGGGGAACGTAGGAAACAGCGGTCTTTGCGGGGCTTGATACGGCGCCTTTCTCCGGGAACACGACGGCACCATATCCGCCATAGGGCTTGAGCGTCCGCACTGTGCCGATGCGTCCGTCGCGCCACTTGCCAGTAATCACTTCGGCATTAGCGGAGACGGTCCGCGTGACTTCTTCGCAGCCCGCGCCCATCAAGGTGTAGAGCATCTCGATGGGATGGATCGCATACCAGCTCAGGTCGAGCGCGTGATGTTCCTCGAGCGGTCCGGGTCCCCATGTGATTGCGCCGGTGACGACGGCCGGTTTCATGGCGATCAGCCAGTCCGCATAGCGGAGGGCGGATGCGCTCCACCATTTAACCTGCGCGGCCGCGGCAAGCCGGGCGATTTCGCGGGCGTCTTCTAGAGTTGACGCAAGCGGTTTGTCGATGAACATCGGCTTACCGGCGGCAATGACGAGCTTGGCCTGCGGGAGGTGCGTTCGCCCATCGACGCTCTCCAGGAGGACGACATCCACCTTCAAGAGCAGCGCCGCGATGTCCGGAACCAGTTCGACGCCGTACTTGGATTGCAGGTCGGCCGCGAATTTGTCGACGCGCGACCGGCTTTCCTCGATGTCGGCGCTTCCGCCTTTGTAGGCTGCGACCACGCGGAATCCGGGAATGAAGTCGGGATTCTTCGGGTCGTTGAACATGGCCGTGAAGGCGGTTGCGTGCGACGTATCGGCGCCGATGATTCCGATGCGGATTTCGGCCGCGAGCGGTAGCGCGAGGAGCGGAATGAGCAGGGTGGCCGCAGCGAGGAGGCGGGTCATTTGAGTTTATCCCAGAGCGGACCGGGTTCGGTGTGAAGAGGCACAGGCTGCTGCGGTCCAGGGGGCGCCTGAAACGAAGTGTGGCGGTGCACCACTATCCAGCGTCCGCCGCGGCGTTCGTAGACGACCGTCTGGCGGCCTTCATCGACCGTGGCTTTCCCGTCGGGGTGGGTGACTTCGAGCCGGAAGTTGGCGGCGAGCCACGCCATGTCGCCACGGGCTTTCACGGTGACGTTCGAGACGGTCGAGCGGACCTTGGCTCCTCCGGCGTTGGCGAACATGTTCTTGTACAACGTTTCGACTTTGGACCAGCCGGTGAGTTGGCGGCGCTCGAAGAAGAGCAGCATGTCGGAGTCGTGAGCGAAGTATGCATTGACGAACTTCATATCGCGGCGTTCCCACGCCCGGTTAAAGTCGCCGAACAGCGTACGAACCTCGCGCGCGGAGCGAGCGTCGGCATCCTCGGCCGCGGAGAGTGCGGCGGCAAAGCTCAATGACAGACAAATGCAGATTCGGAACATATGTCTCATTGCCGCCGATCATAGCGTAGGGCGGTACAGCGATGCCTGTAGTCCGGTTGATCGCGATATGCTTTGAGCCATGTCTGAAGACGTTTTGATCCATGTAGAAAATCGCGTCGCCTCGCTGACGTTTAACCGGCCGGACAAGATGAACGCTCTGAGCGCCGATTTGCTGACGCGCTCGATCGAAGCCCTGCAGGGCTGGAGCGAAGACCCGGACGTCGCGGTAGTGGTCGTGACGGGGACCGGGCGCGCCTTTTGCGCCGGAGGCGATATCGGGGGGATGGCAAAGAGCAACGCCGCGCCGCAGTCCCTGGAGCAACAGGTGGACCGGCTGCGGCGGGTCCAGCAGCTTTCGTGGCTTTTGTATTCGATTCCAAAGGTGACGATTGCCTCGATCAACGGCTTCGCCATGGGCGCGGGGCTTGGCGTCTGCCTGGCCTGCGATCTACGAATCGCGTCGGATCAAGCGAAGTTCGGGACCGCATACTCCAAGATTGCGTTCGGCGGGGATTTCGGGGTGACGTGGCTGCTCACGCAGGCCGCGGGGACGGCGCGCGCGAAGGAACTCTTGTTTCTTGCGGATACTTTCGATGCGCCGACGGCAGAACGATACGGGCTCTTGAATCGCGTCGTTGCCCACGACTCGCTGGCTACCGAGACGGCGGCCCTGGCCGCGAGGCTTGCCGCGGGTCCGCTGGTGAGCTACCGGTACATGAAAGGGAATGTGAACATGGCGGCGTCCGCCGAGTTTCGGACCGTGCTCGACCGCGAGGCAGAGACCCACACGCGATGCGGGCAGACTGAGGATCACAAGGAAGGCGTCAAGGCGTTTCTCGAAAAGAGGCCGCCGGTCTTCCAGGGCCGTTAGGGGGAAACGGCGATGGAACACATTCTGTACGAAACGAGCGGCCACGTCGCCACCATTACGTTGAACCGTCCGGAA
>JBDTTK010000618.1:0-3271 GCA_039930685.1 Bryobacteraceae bacterium
CCTACCTGCTGGCTGCCAGCAGCGGCTTCTGCAACTGCCGGATCGCTGATGGCGTCCTCTGTCTTTGCGGGCACCCTCTATATGGGCGGCTGGCCGAAGGACATCCTGGTCGTCGACGAGGGATCGCGCAAAGTGGTCGACCGGATCGTGACGAAGACCGGGATTCCGCGCAATCTGCAATTGTCGGCCGATCGCAAGAAGCTGTATGTCTCGACGGGCGACAAGGACGGCATCGAAGTGATCGACATTGCGACACGCAAGGTCATTTCGAGTTTCATTCTCGACGACGGCAACAAGCGCGTCCGCTTCAACGGGTTCGCGCCGGATCCCAAGGATGAGGTTCTCTACACGATCACGACCACGGCGATCAAGGAGATCGACCGCTGGGTTCTGGAGCCGCCGAAGTTCAGCGTGATCGACATCAAGCAACAGAAGATCATCAAGCAGGTGGATTACCCGAAGGAAGACGCGAACGCGTTTGCGCGGTTTTCGAATCTGCAAGTCTCGCCGGACGGCAAGTTTCTATACCAGTTCCGCGACCAGATTTACATCTTCGACACCGCAACTTTCAAGCTCGTGGAGAAGATCGATCTGGCCAAACCGACGTATCCCGGCATGATGAATGTCGGGTTCGGCGGCAGTCTCGATTCGATCGAAGAGCCCGGCTTCCACACGTCGATCTTCAATGCGCAAGATCCGATTGTGCACCGGCGGATCTTCGGCATCGTCCGATTCGACCTTACCAAAAGGACATTCGATTTCAAGCCTGTGGGTCCGCAGACGGGCGGGATGATGGGCCTGCATATCACGCCGGATAAGACGAAGGGGTTCACCGTCGCGTCGCAGGGGACGCAGGGCAACCGGCGGACCGAATTCTGGGAACTGGACCTAACCACGGGAAAACTTCTTAAGACGCAGGAGTTCCCCGGTCGATCTCGCTTCTATTTCGCGCTGTCGACGGACGGCAAGGAGCTGTACGTCTATGGAGCGGGCTACGAGCTCGACATCTACGACGCGCAAACGATGCAGAAGAAGCAGACCGTCGACCTGAATACGGACATCACGACGAGCATGGTGGCGCTTCCGGGCCGCTGAGGCTTTCTTCAAATGCAGTGGTGCCTGCACGTAACGGGGCCGCGCGAACTGGCGGGAGATCTGACGCTCGCGAAGGCCGCGCCGAAACTGGCGGCGGCATTTGGCGATGCTCCCTTTACGCATGTCGCGTACGGCACCGAGTTCTGCGAGAACCTGATTGCCTCAGGAAATGGCGTACGCGCCACGTACGAGGCAGCGCGTGATCGAGGCCTGCATTTCACGCTCCTCACGCCCTACGCAGGAGAGCGCGGCATCGACCGGATCCGCGAGCAGTTGGCTGCGCTGCCGAAGGCCGCAGACGCCGAATTCGTCTTTAACGACTGGGGTGCGCTCAATCTGGCGCGGCGCGACTACGCTCATCTGACCCCGGTGCAAGGGCGCCTATTGAACAAAAGCCTCCGCGATCCGCGCGTCACGACAATCATCAGCGAAGCATCGCTGCGCGGCGGCGCGGGTCCGACTGAGTCGCTCGACGCGCTCCAGCGGGCGAACCTCGATAATCCGAGCTACACGAATTTCCTCGGGCGATTCGGCGTGAAGGCGGTCGAGATGGACTGGCTGCCGCAAGGCACGGATTTGAGCTTCGCCGATCGCGGCGTGCGCGTCACGGTCTACGCGCCATACGGATTCATCAGCACCGCGCGCATTTGCATGGCGGCTGCGCTGCATTACCGGAAGCCGGAGAAGTTTCAGCCTGGAGCGCCGTGCCGACACGAATGCCAATCGCATGACGTGACGTACACCTATACGAACTCGCCGTTCCAGAATCGCGATCAGGAGTTTCTGCTGAAGGGCAACACGTATTTCTACGAGTACTCGGACGCGATGATCGCGCAGATGGCGGAGCAGGCTAAGTCCGGGCGCATCGCGCGCATCGTGGTGCAGTCGGCGCTTCCGATGTTCGCGGAGGCGGCGGCATGAGCGCGGCAGCGCAGTCCGGAATCGGGCAGAACACGAAAGTGCTCGCGCCGATCCGCGCGATGGACGAACTCGAGATGCTGATCGAGAATGGCGCGGAAGAGTTCTTCTGCGGCATCGTCCCGCGCGAGTGGATGGAGCGCTTCCAGGGTCCGGTGTGGCTGAACCGCCGGAGCAACAAAGGATCGAGCCTCGAAACCTTCGAGGAAATGAAGGCGCTGGTAGACGGCGCGCACGCTGCCAAGACGCCGGTGTTCGTGACGCTGAACGCGCCGTATTACTCGGCGGATCAGGTCCCGCTGGTTCTCGAACTGGCGCAGCGCTTGTCCGAGGATTGCGGCGTCGACGCGCTGATCGTGACGGACCTGAATCTGATGCTGCGGCTCAGCGAGTTGAACCTGCACGCGCGGCTGCATGTATCGTCGGTGGCGGCGACGTTGAACCGCGAGGCGATCGAGTTCCTGATGCAGTTCAATCCGGAGCGCATCATTCTGCCGCGCAGCGTGACGCTCGAGGAGATCGGACGCATCACGAAGGCTGCAGGCGACCGCGTGGAGATCGAAGCGTTCGTCCTGAACGACGGTTGCGCGTTTGAAGAAGGCTTTTGCGCCACGACGCATCACCACTCGGTCGGCGCGTTTTGTACGAATCTGTCCGACATGAAGGCGGACTTTAGTTGGTCGGGTCCGCGGTTTACGTCACGCCGCGAGCGCTGGTTGCGGCAAAACCTGACCGACTACCGCGAGTGGGTCTGGTATGTAAACGGCAACGGGTGCGGTGCGACTCCCAAGGGCTTGCCGTATGGGCCTTGCGGTCTGTGCGCGATTCCGGACCTGGCGCGCATGGGCGTTGCGTCACTCAAGATCGTGGGTCGCGAGGCATCGCCCTTTAAGAAACTCGCCAGCGTCCGCATGGTTCGGGACATCGTGAACCGCGTCCGCGCCGGGCAGTCGAAGCTGCACACGATCGAGCGCGCCATCGGCATGCGCGAGGCGCCGGAGCATTGCGCGTCCGGCTTCATGTGCTACTACAAGGTGGATTCGGAGTGCGGGTCGCAGTAGTCGACAGCGGAATCTATCCTGGCCACATGCATGTCGGCAGCGTCGCGGGCGGCGTCGCGCTGACTGTTTTTGGCGAATCCGGCGATACGATCGACCGGCTCGGCCACGGGACGGCCGTGGCGGGTGCGATCCGCGAGAAACTCCCGGACGCGGAGTTGTTCGCCGTGAAGGTCTTCGACCGGCGGCTGAGCGTCCAC
>JBDTTK010000619.1:0-3270 GCA_039930685.1 Bryobacteraceae bacterium
GAGTTGGCCGGCGTCCGGGAGAGGTGCGGGCTGAAAGGCGAGCTTCTCGGCAGGTATGGCGACATCCGGCGAGGTGTCCATCATGATGCTCATGAGACCAACGCCCGAGACGCCGTCCACCATGCAGTGGTGGACCTTGCTCACGAGCGCGCACCGTCCATTTTCCAAACCTTGCACCACATGGATGCTCCACAGAGGCTTGTTGCGGTCCATCATGCCGCTGAACAGACGTCCGCTCAGCTCGCGGAGCGCCGCGTCGTCGCCGGGCGCGTCGATGCGAATTTCGAAGATGTGGTTCCGGATGTCGAACTGCGGATCGTCTTCCCAACTCGGATGCCCCACGTTAAAGGGAGCGGGAATGACGCGCTGCCGGTACCTCGGAATCAAATGGAGCTTCGAGTCGAGCATCTTCGTGAACGCCTCGAATGCGATTGGCCCTTCCCATACGGTCACACTGCCGATGTGAAGCGGCATTTCCTTCCGTTCCAAGTAGAGGAACGCCGCGTCGTCGGCAGTCAAACGGGGATGCAGGCTGGGCGTGGCCATTAGAACTCCTTACAAAATCTCGGCTGCGATTCTAGTTCACGAATCCAGACACATCGTAGGACATGATGACGAGATCCTGGGTGCGGCCCTGCGCGTCGATCACGTAGTCGGCGAGCAGCGCTTCGGCTTGAAAACCGAGGTTTTCGAACACCTGCCGCGCGCCCTGCTGGCTGGATGACATGCGCGCCATAATCTTCTGCAGACCGCGTCCGCGGGCAATCGAAAACACTTCGCCGGCGAGGGTCTTGCCGAGTCCCTTCCCCTGCTGCGACCGCGCCACCTGCAGCCGCACTTCGCCGACATGGCGGGTCCAGGAATGGTCGCTCATGTGCAAATTGCCGTAGCCGACCATCTTCCCGCCTTCGACCGCGATCAGGCTAATCGTCTTGCCGGATTCAATCCCGCGCATCCAGATATCGAGAGACTGTGGCTGCCGGACATCGAGAAGGAGAAAGAACAAATCCTCTTCGGGGAGGGACATCACGAACTCGCGGAACATCTCTTTATCAGCCGGAGTCATCAGGCGCAGCGTGATGCTGGACGCGCCGACTTGGGTGGTCCAAGGATACGAGCGGGCAGTGTTCGGAGTCATAAGATTCGCCTCACAATATCACGGGAATTAGGCTCCGCGCGGCTGTCCGCAAGTACGGGAACAGATCGCGGAGCCGCGGTTCTGACGATCGGCTAGCTGCGCGGCGTTATCGCCTTGAACGTCAGGTCGAGCATCGCGCGCTGCGTGGTTACCCATGCGTCTACGCCCTGGCGAGCGAGATCCTGCAGTGTCACCGGAGGCCGGTAGGCTGCGCCAGTCTGCCACATCCGCGTTGTTTCCGCCATTTGCTGTGAGGCGGTTTCAAGGAATCGCTTCTGCGTTTCCATGTACTGCTCGTAGCTCTGCCGCGCGAGGGTGGCGAAATCATTGGCCGGAGCTCCGGTAGAGGCCGCGTCCGCCGGCTGAGCCGCTGTCTTCGCGCGATCCGCCATAGCCGCCGTATGCTGCTGCACCATGTCCAGCACGTTCTTCTGCGAATCCACCCAGGCTTGCGTAGCCTGCTTCGACATCTCAGCGATTTGTTCGAGCGGCATCGCGCCTCCGGCCGGACGGCCTTCTTTGGCGGCCTTCGTCGCCATGTCGGTTTGCTGAGCCGCCATATCGAGAAAGCGCTTCTGCATTTCGACGTAGCTCTGCCCGCCCTGGGCGAGCATATCGAGGATCGACTGCGCCGCCGGATTGCTGGCTGCGCCCTTCATCGCATTCAGAGAGGTCAGGTTCTGCTGCAGCGCCAAATCGAGCATCGTCTTCTGCGATGCGAGGAACGCCTGCGCGCCCTGCCCCGCCAGATCCGCCATTGCCGGAGCCCAGCCCGCCATGCCGAAGTTGTTCTTCATCGCCTCGGTCAACGCCTGGCTCTGATTCGCCGCCAGGTCGAGAAGTACTTTTTGCGTCGCAACATAGTTGTCGACACCTTGGCGGACTGCCTCCGCGAACATCGATAGGGGGTTGAGCTGTGTGCCGGCCATTGGAAAATCCTCTCTTGCTGCGATGCAGCAATTTCAGTATACTGGTTTCACGAACCCTGTCAAGGGGCAACGTCAAATCGGAATGGAAATTTCGTGAACCCGCAGAAACCGAAGATCGTGATCAAGAAGTACGAGAACCGGCGTTTGTACGATTCCGCCCATTCCCGTTATGTGAATCTCGAGGAGATCGCCGCCATCATCCGCGAAGGCCACGACGTGCAGGTCGTCGATGCGAAAACCGGCGAAGACGTCACGCGAACCATTCTGACCCAAATCATCGTTGATGAGTCGCGGGGCAAGGATTCCGGACTTCCGCTCGACCTCTTGAAGCAGATTATCGTATCCACGGAGCAAGCTCGCCATCAGTTTCTCGATTGGTATTTCAAGAGCGCGATCGATACGTTCCAGCGCATGCAGGATCAGATGCGCGGCTTCCAGGGCTCCGCCCCGGCGGCGAATCCGCTGGATTCGATGATGAATCTGTTCCGCGGCGTGCCTGGGTCCGTTCCGTTCTTTCCGTGGTCAGGATTTCAGGGGATGGCGCCGGCGGCTCCGTCTTCTACCGCACCGCAGCAAACGCCGCCTCCGGCGGAGACAAAAGGTCCGGAACAGGGGGCGGGAGTGGACGTGGCCGAATTGCAGCGGCGCCTTGAAGAGCTTGAACGCCAGGTAGCGGCGAAGTCTCCCAAGCGGAGCAAAAAGAGTTAACGGAGTTTGCGCAACGGTTCGATCGCTACGAGTTTGTGATGGAACCGGGTGTAGAACGCGCTGTAGTAGTCGCCTTCCTCGATGGTTTGAATCACCTGCTTCGGAACTGGAAACTTTAGGCCGTTGATCCGCAGCGAATAATCGGACTGCGCGTCGTCCCAATCTTCGAAGCTTTCACCGGGGCCAAACATCTCGCCGCCCGTCTCGCGGCGCCACTGCTGCTCGCGGTCTGCGGACGTCGCATGATCGTTAACACCCCGCATCTCCACATCGAGCTTTCCCTCCGCCAGCAGCACTTTCGGCATCAACAAATCGAGAAACAGCTTCCACGGAAGCTTGTACAGACCCAGCAGTAGCAAGGAATAGGGCAACAAAGAGAGCCATATACCGTACTCACCGCCAATCGGTTCCACGCCGGATTCAGGCGCGCGCAGAAAATCCGGGCGGCCAAAAAAGCTGGTCAGCGCGTCCAGCAAGGCCCGTCCTTCAAGCAGA
>JBDTTK010000620.1:0-3265 GCA_039930685.1 Bryobacteraceae bacterium
GCTTGCCCTTCCGCGAGCATCCGTTGTACTTCAGCGAGCTCAAACGGCCCGAGCTTCTTTCCCTCGCGTCCTATCCAATAACTCATTTTGAAATGGCCTCCGCAAAAGCTTATCGCATTTACGGACACCAAAGCTGAGCGGGAGTTTACCGGACTTTCCAGCGATTCGCCAGAGCCGCCAGCTTATCGTCGATTGAGGGTTTCGCTTCCGGCTTCGGCGGCGCCTGCGGCGGACGCGCTGGCGGCTTTGCTCCGGCTGGGACTTGAGGGGATTGTGAAGGCGGCCGCGAGCCGCGGGACACGGGTTCGAGCAGCGCTTTGATGGAAAGCGCGATGCGCTTGGCCTTCAGATCCACGCTGAGAACCTTGATCCTGACGATCTGGCCGACCTTGACGACCTCGTTCGCGTCCTGCACGTAGCGGTTCGACAATTCGCTGATATGGACCAGGCCATCCTGATGAACGCCTACATCGACAAAAGCGCCGAATTTGGTCACGTTCGTCACGACGCCTTCAAGCACCATGTCAGGCTGCAAATCCGCAAGCTCGTTGACGCCCTCTTTGAAGCTCGGCGCGACAAATGTGTCGCGCGGATCGCGGCCTGGCTTCTTTAACTCCTCAAGAATGTCATTGAGGGTGTAGGTGCCAACGGCGAGATCTGCCTTCTCCACTTTAGCGATCAGTTCCGGCTCTTTGACGAGATGCTCCACGGCCACGCCAAGCCGGGAGGCGATCTGTTCGACGACCGGATAAGACTCCGGGTGCACGGCGGTCATATCGAGAACGTTGTCGCCTCCGCGGATGCGCAGGAATCCCGCCGCCTGCTCGAACGTCTTCGGGCCGATTCCAGGCACCGCGTTCAACTGAACGCGCGAGCGGAAGCGTCCGCTTTCATTGCGGAACTCGACAATCTTTTGCGCTGTCCGCTCGCTGATGCCCGCGACATACCGCAGGAGCGCCCACGATGCTGTATTCAAATCGACGCCGACGCGGTTCACGCAACTCTCGATAACGGTTTCGAGTGAGTGCTGCAACTGCTTCTGATCGACATCGTGCTGGTATTGCCCGACGCCAATGGATTTCGGGTCGATCTTGACGAGTTCCGCCAGCGGATCCTGCAGGCGGCGCGCGATGGAGATGGCGCCGCGCACGGTCAGGTCGAGATCGGGAAATTCCTGGCGTGCGATGTCCGAGGCGGAATAGATGGAGGCGCCGGACTCGTTGACGGTGACGGTGAACAAGCCGAAAAGCTGCTCCTGCTTCAGGAAGTCGCGAACCATGGATTCCGTTTCGCGCGAAGCGGTTCCGTTGCCGATGGCGATGGCTTTCACGCCGAACTTGGCGATCAGCGACTTCAATGTGCGGGCCGAGCCCGCGGTGTCGAACTTGGGAGCGTGGGGATAGATCACGTCGTGAGCCAGAAATTTTCCGGTTTCGTCAACGACGGCAATCTTGCATCCGGTCCGAATGCCAGGGTCAATTCCCAGCACCGCGAGTTGTCCCGCCGGAGCCGACAGCAGAAGATTCTGCAAATTTTCGCGGAAGACCTTAATGGCTTCCAGGTCTGCGCTCTGCTTCAGTTCCAGGCGGATTTCGCCCTGAATCGACGAACTAAGGAGACGCTTCCAGGCGTCTTCCGCGGCCAGCGTCAACTGCGGCGTCCAGTCGCCGGGTTGTTTGTAGATCCTGCTCTTGATCAGGGAGACTGGCCCGGCGGGGTCGAGCTCGATGAGGAAGTAGAGGATGCTTTCGCTTTCACCGCGCCGAATGGCGAGCATGCGATGCGAAGGGATCGACTTCACCGGCTCGCGGTAGTCGTAATACATCTTGAATTTCTGCTGCTCGTCGGCTGCTTCTTCGATTTTGCGGCTGACAATAATCCCTTCGTCGAACATCAGCTTGCGGAGAGCCTTGCGGACGTCGGCGCTTTCGCTGATCATCTCGGCGACGATGTGACGCGCGCCTTCGAGTGCCTCTTCGACGTTGGCTACGCCCAGTTCCGCGTTGACGAAGGTGGGGGCAAAGGCATCCAGTGGGAGTTCGGCTGGCTGCTGATTCCACAGATAGAGCGCAAGCGGCTCCAGGCCCTTTTCCCGCGCGATGGTTGCCTTCGTTCTGCGTTTCGGCTTGAAGGGAAGGTACAGGTCCTCGAGTTCGCTCTTCTCGAGCGTCGCCTCGATCCGCGCTTTTAGTTCGTCCGTGAGTTTGCCCTGCTCCTGGATGGAGGCGAGGATCGTATCCTTGCGGCTCGCGAGTTCGCGGAAATACAAAAGCTTTTCCTCGATCGCGCGGACCTGGACTTCGTCCAGATTGCCCGTGACCTCCTTGCGGTACCGCGCGATGAAGGGAACGGTGGAGCCTTCGTCCAGCAGTTCCATGGTGGCGAGCAGGCCCTTGATTGGGACATTCGCAGTCTGCGCGATATGAAGAAGGATCTCGGTTGCGAGAGGTTGTGTGGAGGGAGTTTTACGTTCGGACATCTGAGGAGCGACCTCAATGATAGCTAGTTCCGAACAGCGGCTTCCGAGGGCAGAGTTGCGCGCTACGGAAGGTCTTCGAAGATCTCGTCCTGCTCCATGGCGAACGCCATATATTCCACGCGAACTTTCGTCCGCGCGGGAATCCACCGGTATCCGGGCACGCCGAATAGCGATCCGCGTTCGATCATTTTATGCCGCGATTCCGGGATGGGCGAGGCTCCGAATTCCAATCCCCGCGTCAGGGTCCTGCCGTTCCAAGGCGCAGACATCCGACTGTTGTTTTCGTCCCACATGCCGAGCCACGGGAAGTCCTCGCGATTCCAGACGTAACCGAATAGCAGTTTGGACTTCGGGGAGTACGACAGGAAAAAGACCTGTTTGCGGTGAGGATCGAGCAAATGCGTGCTGAAGCCGCCGGACTGCGGCTTCGACGTATATGTTTGCAGGCTTTCTCCGTTCAGCATCGGCCAGGTGAATACTTCTCCGCCGATTGTCATCGACTTCGCGGCAGGCACGCGGAACTGGGTGACTCCACGCTCGAGAAATGGCGGCCCGAGGGTCACGTGCTGCGTCCAGGCGACCGGACGATCGAGAACGGACAGATTTTCGACTTCCTCCGAGAACAATACTTCCTGTCCATGAAGGCGGATCTGCCGTTCGACCATCAATTGCGCCGCGGGGAGACGGGCTTTCATCGTTAACTCATCGGTTCCCTGCTGAATCCAATAGGAGACGATGGAGGCTTCGCCGTGGACGGTCATACCGGCGGCGGCCTCTTCAGGCGAC
>JBDTTK010000621.1:0-3263 GCA_039930685.1 Bryobacteraceae bacterium
GGAGCGGCCATCGGAGCCGCGAGCGGCGGGGCGGCGGGCGGCGGCGTCGCGATTGCGACTCGGGGCAAGCCCATCGAAGTTCCGGCGGAATCGCGGCTGACGTTCCGCATCAGCGAGCCGGTGGTGATCACGGAACAGGTGAATCACTGACACGGCGGCTCCGGCCCTTGGCGCTTACTTCGCAACACTTCGTCCCGGTAAGTTCGCGTCTCAATGCTGTCGGTTTGAGCAACGCTTCTCGTCCGCCGAAGAACAGCTTAGTGACGGAAGTGTCGGATGCCGGTAAAGACCATCGCCAAGCCTAAGCGGTTCGCCGCGGCAATCACGTCGCCGTCCTTCACGGAGCCGCCGGGCTGAATCACGGCCGTGATTCCGTGCTTCGCTGCTTCTTCAACGCCGTCGGGGAACGGGAAGAACGCGTCAGAGGCGAGCACCGTGCCCTTCAACGGCAGGACCGCCTTCATGGCGCCGACCTTCACGGAGTCCACACGGCTCATTTGTCCCGCGCCCGCGCTGACCGACTGTCCGGCGTTCGCGTAGACGATCGCGTTCGACTTCACGTGCTTGCACACCTTCCAACCGAACAAGAGGGCGGTCCATTCGTCTTCGGTTGGGGCGCGTTCGGTCGCGACTTTGCAGTCCTCGCGCCGCAGCAGATGGGTGTCGGCGGTTTGCGCGAGATAGCCACCGCTGATTGACTTGACGACAAGGCCAGGCGCGTCCGGTTTCACGGCGAGCAGCCGAAGATTCTTTTTCGCCGCGAGGATGCCCAGAGCGTCGCTCGAATAGCCGGGGGCGGCGATGGCTTCGATGAAGGTCTTCGCAATTTCCTGCGCGGTCTCGCCATCGACTTCACGGTTGAATGCGAGCACTCCGCCGAACGCTGAGATTGGATCGGCGGCGAAGGCGCGCCGGTAACTCTCGGCGAGCGGTCCGCCTTCGGCGCAGCCGCACGGATTCGTGTGTTTGATCACGGCCGAGGCCGGCTCGGAGAATTCCGCGATCAACGCCCACGCGGCATCGAGGTCGACGAAGTTGTTGTACGAGAGTTCCTTGCCTTGTAGCTGCTTTGCTCCGGCCAATCCTCCGGATCCGCTGGTATAGAGAGCGGCCGATTGATGGGGATTCTCGCCATAGCGGAGTGAAAGGGCCTGAGGAGCCCGGATGTCTAGAATCGCCGGCAGGTTGGGCTTCTGGTCGTTCCAGCCGCCGGCTTCCGAGGGCTGGATGCTCGCCAGGCGCGCGGAGATCGCGCGGTCATAGGCGGCGGTTGTCGAGAAGGCCTGCTGCATCAGGCGCCAGTGCGTCGCCAGCGAAAGGGTGGTCTGGTTCGCGCGGAGTTCGTCGAGGAGCGCGGGGTAGTCCGCGGGTGAGGTCACGACGGCAACGTCCTGGTAGTTCTTGGCGGCGGCGCGAATCATGGTCGGGCCGCCGATGTCGATGTTCTCAATCAGTTCCGGAACGGTGGCGTGGGGGTCGGCGGCGATCTTCTCGAACTGGTAGAGGTTGACCACCACCATGTCGATCACGGGAATATCGTGCTCGGCGAGCGAGCGCATGTGCTCCGCGTTTGCGCGGATCGCCAGAACGCCGCCCGCGATGCGCGGGTGAATGGTTTTTACGCGTCCGTCGAGCATTTCGGGAAATCCGGTCAGTTCGGCCACTTCGCGAAGGGGCGCGATGCCGGCCTCGTGAAGCACACGATGGGTACCGCCTGTCGAAACAATCTCAATTCCGAGGCTGCTGAGGCCTTTGGCGAAGTCTACGATCCCGGTTTTGTCGGTGACGCTGAGCAGCGCGCGGTGAATGGTTGGCATGTCGAGTCGAAGGACCATGGTAGCGAAGTCCGGCCGGCATTCCGCAGTCCAAAGACCCATTTTTCGATACTGAAGCCGCGATTTTGGAGGACTTGGGTCGGGTCGGGGCCATTACAATAGGAGTGTGCCCTACATCGTAACCGTCATCCCCGGGGATGGCATTGGTCCCGAAGTCGCCGCTGCGGCGATGCGCGCTGTGAACGCGACCGGCGTCGATATTCAATGGGAGCGTCACGAGCTGAATGCTGAGCTGATCGAGCGGACCGGCAAAAGCGTCACCGACGAGGTGCTGGAGTCGCTCACCCGGAATAAAGTCGGGCTGAAAGGCCCGGTTACGACTCCGATTGCGAGGGGCTTCCAGAGCGTAAATGTGGCGCTGCGCAAGCGGCTGGATCTCTTCGCAAACGTGCGGCCGGTGCGATCGATGCCCGGCGTCCACACGCGGTTCGACGACGTGAATATCGACATGGTGATCTTCCGCGAGAATACGGAAGACCTCTATTCCGGCCTGGAGCATGAAGTGGTTCGCGACGTGGTGACCAGCCTTAAGGTCATTACGCGCGTCGCGTCGGAACGCATCGCGAAATACGCGTTCCACTACGCGGAGCTCAACGGGCGGAAGAAGGTGACGGCCATCCACAAGGCGAACATCATGAAGCTCGCCGACGGGCTGTTTCTCAAGTGTTGCCGCGAGGTGTCGGAAGAGCATCCACACATCGAGTACAAAGAGCTGATTGTCGATAATGCGTCGATGCAGTTGGTCATGCGGCCGGAGGTCTTCGACATCCTGTTGCTGCCGAACCTGTATGGCGACATCGTTTCCGATCTCGCTGCCGGACTGGTCGGCGGACTTGGGCTTGTTCCCGGAGCCAACATGGGCGAGAACTGCGCGGTCTTCGAGGCCGTTCACGGCTCGGCGCCGGACATCGCGGGCAAGGGGCTGGCGAATCCGACGGCACTGATGCAATCGGCGGTCATGATGCTCACCCACCTGGGCGAACTCGAGGCTTCGAAGAAGCTACAGGCAGCAATCCACAAGGTTTACGCCGAGGGCAAGACGCTGACCGGGGATGTCGGGGGCACCGCCTCGACGAACCAGTTTACGGACGCGGTCGTCGCCGCCGTTCGGGACTGAGGCGGTTCCTTTCCGGAGTCCAAAGCCGTTGAACGGACGCGTTTCCGGGATCTCCTTTCTCTAAAGAATTCTTTCGGCATTGCCGATAGAACCCCAAGGAAAGGAGTTCCATGACTCATCGCGCACTCTGTCTATCGTCTTTTATGCTGGCTACCGCATTGGTAGCGGTTGCTCCGGTTTCGGCCGGAATTTTCTCGGATAGTGAACCCCGGGCCGCCAAAGGCACTTCCAGAGAGAAGGTCTCCTACATCGAAGGCTCCCAGAAGGGTCTGGCTCCGAATACCCTGGGCACACTGGTCATGACGGATCAC
>JBDTTK010000622.1:0-3260 GCA_039930685.1 Bryobacteraceae bacterium
TGTTTGGCAGGCCAAGGCGTGAGCGGATCCAGCTCAACGAATCGAGCGTTTGGGCCGGTGAGTATCGGGACCGCGTAAATCCGGCCGGTAAGGCGAACGTCGAGAAGGTCAGGGCTCTGTTGGGCGAGGGTAAGATCCGCGAAGCCGAGGAGCTTGCGGACAAGACCATCGTCTCGATCCCCCGGCGGATGCCGCCGTATCAGACGCTGGGCGACCTTCACCTGGATATCGATACGCCAGATGGCATCGCGTACCGGCGCGAACTCAACCTGGATCGGGGAGTCGCGAGCGTACAGTACCTGTCGGGCGGTGTCGCATACCGGCGCGAAGTATTTGCTTCGGCCCCGGCAGATGTCATCGTGATTCGCCTGACTGCGACGCCCTCAGGCCGGCTTTCGTTCTGGGCGGCGATGGACCGCGAGCGTGACGCCAAGACCGCGGGCGATGGCGCGGCAGGCCTGATCATGGAAGGCGAGGCGATCCAACGGTCGGAGCGGAATCCGCTCGAGCGTCCAGTGGGCGTGCGTTTCACCGCGATGGTTCGGGCTGTTCCAGAAGGCGGAACGGTGAAAGTGGTGGGCGGACGGTTGCGCGTCGAGGGCGCGACTTCCGTGACGCTGCTGGTGACGGCGGCGACGTCGTTTCGCGAGAAGGATCTACGAAAGCGCTGCGAGGAAATCTTAGCGGCCGCGGCGAAGCAGCCATATGCGGAACTGCTTGCGGCGCACGAAGCAGATCACCGGCGGCTCTACCGGCGGGTTCATTTGGATTTTGGCGCGCCGGATGCCGCGCTTGACGCGCAGACGACTCCCGAGCGGCTGGCGCGCGTGACGGCGGGTGGAACGGACCTTGGTCTCGAAGCGCTCTATTTCCAGTTCGGGCGTTACCTGATGATTTCGTCCAGCCGTCCAGGCACTCTTCCGGCGACACTGCAGGGGATTTGGAACGAGAAGCTCAGTCCATCGTGGGACAGCAAATACACGATCAACATCAACACGGAGATGAACTACTGGCTGCCGGAGCCCGCGAATCTCGCGGAGTTGCATGAGCCGCTCTTCGATCTGGTGGATCGCGTGTCGCAGAACGACGGGAAACGAGTCGCGAAGGAGTTGTACGGCGCGGGCGGATTCGTGATTCATCACAATACGGATTTGTGGGGGCACGCGTCTCCGATCGATGGCGTGCGTCCGGGGATCTGGCCGATGGGCGGGGCGTGGCTGAGCCTTCACTATTGGGACCACTACGACTACGGGCGCGATCGCGAGTTTCTGGACAGGCGGGCGTATCCGATTCTGAAGAGCGCAGCACAGTTCCTGCTGGACTACATGGTGATGGACGGGAAAGGGCACCTGATGACGGGTCCGTCAGCATCCCCTGAGAATAGCTACAAGACGGCCAACGGCGTGGTAGCGGCGCTGACGATGGGTCCATTCATGGACACGGAGATTGCGCGGGCGTTGTTTAGCCGGGTGATCGAAGCGGGAAAGATACTCGGCGTCGACGCGGAGTTTCGCGCCAGGGTCGAAGCGGCCAGGGCGAAGCTGATCCCGTTCCGGATCGGCCAGTATGGCCGGCTTCAGGAATGGCTCGAAGACTACGAGGACGCGGATCCGGGTCATCGGCATATTTCGCATCTGTTCGCGCTATTTCCGGACGATCAGATTACGCCGCGCGCGACGCCAGAACTGGCGAAAGCAGCGCGAATCACGCTGGAGCGGCGGCTGGCGAATGGCGGCGGACAGACAGGCTGGAGCCGCGCCTGGGTCATCAATCTCTGGGCACGCTTAGGCGACGGAGAAAAGGCGTACGAGAGCGTTCATGCACTGCTGGCGAAGTCGACGCTACCGAATCTGTTCGACACGCATCCGCCGTTTCAGATCGACGGCAATTTCGGCGGAGCGGCGGGGATGATCGAGATGCTGATGCAAAGCCACAGCGGAGAGGTGCAGTTGCTCCCGGCGCTTCCGGCCGCGTGGGCGTCGGGGCGCGCGAATGGGTTGCGGGCGCGAGGCGGATTCGAAGTGGACCTGGTCTGGAATGCCGGGGTGCTCTCGGCGGCGACACTGCGGGCGCGGGTCGCAGGTCCGGTGAAGGTTCGCTCGCCGGGCCTGGAGCGGTTCGTCGTGCGGCGAAGCGGCAACGTAGTAAAGACGCAGAACCTGGACGGTGCGGTTGCGTTCGACGCGGCCGCGGGCGGCGAGTATACGATCGCGCCGCTCTAAAAACTGCTAATTCGCGGTCGGCTTTTGCGCCTGATCGACAACCAGAATCTCGACGGGACCCTTGCGGGATTCGAGCCTCAACCCCAACTGATCCCGAAGCGCCGTAAAGAGAGAGGGCGCCGGGTCGTCCGTTGCGCCGCCAGGGCCGGGTTCGTCGTTCCATTCGAGTTTGATCTTGTAACGGCCCGTGAGGCGGGTCTGATCGATGATGGGGCGTTCCAGCGAAAACGAAACGGCCTCAATCAATTGGGCGATTGTAACGGACGGACCGTCAATCGAGCCACGTCCACCCCGGGCGCGTCTACCAATACTGCGCTCGTCCGTGTTTTCCTTGAATTTCGGGCCTTTCTTGGTAACGACCAACGCATAATGGGTCATGTTCGTGGTGTCCTTATGAAAGGACAGATGGAATCGATCAGCGAGCAGTTTCTGGAAGGGTACGCGCCGATTCTCGGGGCCGTCTAGGATGCCGTCGGCTTTCGCTTTGATGTCGAACGTATCCGAATCGATCCAAGCCGGGCCGCCCGTCACCTGGGACTCACGAAGGCCGTAGGCCTGCTCGATCAGAAACCTGAGAGTCAGCTTGGCGCCTTCGAACGTGCCCCCGGGCCCAAACATAAAGCGCATGTTGGGAATATTCGGGTCGGACGGTTTGATGGTGGCGACCTCGAATTGCGTGGCCGGAGGCGCCTTGGGTTCGTCCTGAGGACCGTCGGTGAGGCCACAAAGGAACGGCGCAGGAAGAGCGGCTACCATGACGGTCAACAGGAAGGTCTTCAGAATTGGCAGGCGGAATCGTGACTTCGACATGAGTCCCCTTTGCAGGCGCAAGTTGCTCAATTGTGCCAAACGACGGACAGGAACGCCAATGAATGGGGCGAAATTCGTTCACTGCACCAGAGGAGCGCTGGATTCGGCCTCTTCCTTGCGGATTGCCTCCCGATCTTTCATCTCGATGACGTGGCGCTTCTGCGGTTCGACGATGGCTTGTACCTCGAGTAGAGCGTTGCCCATCGACCGCGACATGGGGTTGCCGCT
>JBDTTK010000623.1:0-3259 GCA_039930685.1 Bryobacteraceae bacterium
GTCCGGAGCACGCGTGGTTGCATGACAAGGGCCGGACGGAATACGTGTCCTGCGACGACACCCACGCGCTCGATGCGGCGCGGGTCCTGGCGCGGACCGAGGGCATCATTCCGGCGCTGGAGTCGGCGCACGCGGTCGCCGAAGCGCTGGCCCGCGCACCCGAGGCCAAAGGCGAGGTGTTCCTCATCAACCTTTCGGGACGCGGGGATAAGGACACGGATATTTACCGCGAGAATCTGCCGGAACTGGACGAGGCATGACAGCAACTGGAGCACGCATCGCGGGCGCGTTTCAGCGTGCCGCCGAGGAGAATCGGGCGGCGTTGGTCCCCTATTTGACGGCGGGCGATCCGACGCCCGGCCACACGGCGCGGCTGGTGCTGGCGCTCGAGCGCGGCGGCGCGGACGTGATCGAGCTGGGAGTTCCCTTCTCCGATCCGATCGCGGACGGTCCGGTGATCCAGCGAGGCGCGGAGCGCGCGTTGAAAGCGGGCACGTCGGTCGCGAAGGTCCTCGAGATCGCGCGCGAAATCCGGAAGACATCCGAGGTTCCGCTGCTGCTATTCACTTATTTGAACCCGGTGATGCGCTACGGCCTGGAAGCGCTGGCCCGCGACGCGGCCGCGGCGGGAATCGACGGCTGCCTGCTGACCGACGTCAGCGTCGAGGAGGCCGAGACGTACGTCGCCGCGATGCGGTCGAAGGGACTCGACACCGTGTTTCTGGCGGCGCCCACCAGCACGGCGCGAAGGCGGGAACTGGTCGCGAAATTCTCGACCGGCTTCGTCTATCTCGTCTCGCGGACGGGAGTGACCGGCGAACAGTCGAGCGTGTCGACCGAGGTCGGTTCGCTGGTGGCCGAGATGCGAAAGGTGTCGAAACTGCCGCTCGCCGTCGGCTTCGGCATCTCGAACGCGGCGCAGACGGCAGAGGTCGCGCGGTTCGCCGACGGCGTCGTGGTCGGCAGCGCCATCGTGCGATTGATCGAGCGCGAAGGGGCGGCTCGGGATCTGAATGAGAAGCTCGAGGCGTTCACGCGAGAACTGGCGAGCGGACTCAAGAAATGACCGGCGACGAGCGCGCGCAGGCGGACGCCATCGAGCAGCTCCGGGAATGCCGGGACTTGATCGACGATCTCGACCGGCGCCTACTCCATCTACTCAATGAGCGGACGAAGATTGTCGAGCGCATCGGCCGCGTCAAGCAGTCGACGTCGATGCCGATCTACGAGCCGAAGCGCGAGGACGAGGTCTTCGCCAACATCGTCAAGAACAATGCCGGGCCGCTGCCCGATGACGCGGCGAAGCGGGTGTTCGAGCGCATTATCGACGAAATGCGCACGATCCAACGCCAACGGATGCTCGCGCGAAAACAGGGAGACAAGTAAATGCTGGTGGTGATGGATCAGGGGGCGACCGAGCCGCAGATTGAAGCGGTGATCGACCGCCTGGTCGATATGGGTTTCACGGTCCACCGGTCGACGGGCGTCGTCCATACGGTGCTCGGCGGCGTGGGTCCGATGGATGAATTCGATCCCCTCGACTTCGCCGTGATGGCGGGAGTCAAGGAATGCCACCGGATTGTGTCTCCCTACAAGCTCGCCAGCAGGCATTTCCGGCCCGCTGGAACGATCGTCAAAGCCGGCGGCGTCGAGATCGGCGGAGACCGGATCGTCGTCATGGCGGGTCCCTGCAGCGTCGAAAGCCGCGAGCAGATCGACGAGATTGCAAAGATCGTTGCGGACGGCGGCGGGCGGGTTCTTCGCGGAGGCGCGTTCAAGCCCCGCAGTTCGCCGTATAGCTTCCAGGGTTTCGGCGAAGAGGGTCTGATCTGGATGCGTGAGGCGGCGGACCGCCACGGACTGCAAGTCATCAGCGAGGTCATGGACGCTTCGCAGATTCCGCTGCTCGTGAAGTATGCCGACATTCTCCAGATCGGCGCGCGGAACATGCAGAACTTCACTCTGCTAAAGGCGCTGTCCGCGGTGGCGAAGCCGGTGCTGCTCAAGCGCGGCATTGCCGCCACGATCGAGGAACTCCTGCTGTCGGCGGAGTACCTGATGGCGGGCGGCAACTACGACGTCATGCTCTGCGAGCGAGGCATTCGCACGTTTGAGACGTATACGCGCAACACCATGGACATTTCGGCGATTCCGGTAGTCAAAGCGCTGTCGCACCTGCCGATGGCGGCCGATCCGTCGCATGGCACGGGGCGGCGCGACAAGGTGGTTCCGATGGCACGCGCGGCGGTTGCGGCCGGCGCCGACGCCTTGCTTGTCGAGGTCCACACCGATCCGGACAAGGCCATGAGCGACGGCGCGCAGACGATTACCCCGGCGCAGTTCCTCGAAATGATGGAACAGGTTCGCGCGATCGCGTCCGCGATCGGGCGGTCCGTATAGGCGAGCCGGATGAACAGCGTCTCCATTTTCGGCGTCGGGCTCATTGGCGGATCGTTCGCGCTGGCGCTGCGCGAGGCGGGTTTTGCGGGGAGGATCATCGGAGTCAGTTCTCCGCGGACGATCGCGTTGGCGATCGAGCGGTGCGTGATCGACGAAGGAGCCACGCTCGAAGAAGCGGCCAAGGCGGACTTGGTATTTCTGGCTCAACCTATTTCCGTAATCCTCGAAACGCTCACGAAGCTGTCGGGCCATCTGGGTCCCGGGACGATCGTGACGGACGCCGGAAGCACCAAGGTCGAGATTGTGGCGCGCGCGGCGAAGTGCCTCCCCCGCGAACGCTTCGTCGGCGGCCATCCGATGGCGGGTAAAGAAGTCACAGGCCTGTCGGCGGCGGAGGCCGGGCTCTTTCGGGGACGGCCCTGGATTCTGACGGATTCCGGTCCGGCGGCGGACCTGGTTCGGCTGTGGGTCGAACGGTTTGGCGCGAGGCCCTTTCTATTCACCGCGGACGAGCACGACCGAACGGTCGCGATGACATCGCATCTTCCGCAATTCCTGTCCACCGCGCTGGCTTTAACCCTTGCGGACTGCGCTCGGGCGTCTGAAATATCGGGTCCGGGTGCGGCGGATATGCTTCGTTTGGCCCTCAGTTCGGCGGATCTATGGCGGGATATTGCGGCAACGAACGCCACGAACATACGGTTCGCGATCGACCGGTACATCGAGGTACTGCAAAAAGTGCAGGTGCATCTGACCGATGAAGCCATGGATGAACGGTTTTCCACAGCATCTACTACCGCAAATAGGCTACGTAAGTTCTAGTACCTACAAAATTTGCAGACCATACACTTTTGACGGT
>JBDTTK010000624.1:0-3250 GCA_039930685.1 Bryobacteraceae bacterium
CTGCGATCCTGAGCGAACGCAAGACCAGCCAGCAAAATCAAAACCAAAAAACGAGCTGCCATAGTATCCTCCTGTAGTTTGAGCGCCCAATGGCCCCTACACTGACGATTCACTCGAGGGCCGAAAGTGTCACACAAATCCATTACATTGTGAGACTTCGCGCGAGAATCTCAGCGGATTCACCGCGCCCAATCTCGAGTGTGCCGAACACGCGTCCGTCCCCGCCCCCTAATCTTGATTTGCAGAAGCCGACGGCCACCGCGTCCGGCGCATAACGGACGAGGAGCGCCGCCTGCAGGGCGACCGCCAGCTGCGAGGTCGTGCGACGCGCATCGCCTTCTTCCGGCCGCAGATTGATTCGGTCGACGAAGCGGTCGATTTGGGCGTCGACGCCCCGAATCTCAGCCAGGAGGGCATCCACGGAATCCGGCTCTTTGGCCATCGCCCGCAAAACGTCGAGGCAAATCACGTTGCCGGACCCCTCCCAAATCGAATTGAGAGGAGCCTCGCGATAGATCCGCGGCATCATCGACTCCTCGACGTACCCATTTCCGCCCAGACACTCGAGCGCCTCGGCGGTGAACGCCGCCGCGCGCTTTGTCACCCAGAACTTCGAAACCGCTGTTGCCAGTCGCGCGAACGCCTTTTCGCCCGTGTCGAATGCCCGCGCGAGCCGCATCATCAGGGCGGACGCCGCCTCCGACTCGATGGCGAGGTCGGCGAGCACGCGCTCCATGAGCGGTTGTTCGCTGAGGTGCTTGCCGAAGGCGCATCGATGACGCGCATGATGGACCGCCTGCACCAGCGACTGCCGCATCATGGCCGCCGCGCCGATTACGCAGTCGAGCCGGGTGTGCGTCACCATCTCCAGAATCGCAGGGACGCCGCGGCCCTCTTCGCCAATTCTTCGCGCCCAGGCTCCCTCGAACTCCACTTCACTGGACGCATTCGACCGGTTACCGAGTTTGCTCTTCAGCCTCTGCAAATGAAACCGGTTCTTCGCGCCATCCGGCGTCCAGCGCGGCAAAAAGAAACATGTCAGGCCGCCGGGCGCCTGCGCCAGAATCAGAAATGCGTCGCACATCGGCGCGGAGCAGAACCACTTGTGGCCGGTAACCCGGTATTCTTCTCCGACGATGGATTCGGCCGTCGTGGTGTTTGCCCGCACGTCGGACCCGCCCTGCTTCTCGGTCATTCCCATGCCAATCAGCACGCCGGTCTTGTCCGGCGCGGGCGCAAACCGTCCGTCGTACTCTCGCGTGCGGAGCATCGGCTCCCACTCGCGCGCGATCTCCGGATTCTTCCGTAGCGCCGGAACTGCCGAATAGGTCATGGACACCGGGCAGCCGTGCCCGGCTTCGTTCTCGGAAGTCAGGCGCATTAGCGCGGCGCGCGCGACATGCGCCCCGGGACGGTCGCTTTCCCAGGGCAGCGAATGGATTCCGAACTCGACCGACAGCGCCATCAGTCTGTGCCACGCGGGATGAAACTCTACTTCGTCCCGCCGGTTGCCGTACCGGTCGTGCGTCCGCAGAACAGGCGGATTCTCGTTGGCTTCGAACCCCCAGCGGATCACTTCCTCGGAGCCGACGTGCCGACCGAACTCTGTTACCTCCGCGCTGGCCCACGCCGCGCCTTCCCGGGTGAGCGCTTCCCGGAGTGCCGGATCGCATTCGAACACGTTGTAGCCCGAGAGCGGTGGAACCTGATTGAATACGTCGTGCGTCACGCCTATCAGCGTAGCGCGCGGCGCAGAAACTGGCGCGTCCCCGTCGCGTGAAACAGTACACTAGCCGCATGGCGAAAAAAGTCCGCTGGGGCGTGCTCGGAGCCGCAAGAATTGCGCGCGAAAAGGTAATTCCCGCGATGCAGCGTGGGACATGTTCCGAGATCGCGGCGCTTGCCTCCCGTGACGCCGCCAAAGCTCGGGACGCCGCTTCCGCGCTCGGCATTCCGCGGTCCTACGGTTCGTATGAGGAACTGCTGGCCGACCCGGAAATCGACGCCATCTACAATCCGCTCCCGAATGACCTGCATGTTCCGTGGACCATCAAGGCCATGGAAGCGGGAAAGCACGTCCTCTGCGAGAAGCCGCTGGCGCTCGACGCGCGAAGTATCCTGAGCCTGATCGCCGCCCGCGATCAATCTCGGGTGAAACTCGGCGAGGCATTCATGGCGCGTACGCATCCGCAGTGGCTTCGCGCCAAGGCGGTCGCCGATTCGGGCGAGATCGGCGGTCCAAACCTGATCACGGGCTTCTTCAGCTACTACAATCGCGATCCGAAGAACATCCGGAACCAGGTGGACGCGGGAGGCGGCGCGCTGATGGACATCGGGTGCTATCCGATTACGCTGTCGCGCATGATCTTCGGTGCGGAACCTGTCCGCGTGACTGCCGCCGTGGGCCGCGACCCCGAACTGAAGATCGACCGGCTGACGTCGGCTATTCTCGAGTTCCCGGGTGGACGCCAATCCGTGTTCACATGCGGAACGCAGATGGCGGCCTACCAGCGCATGCAGATCTTCGGGGACAAGGGCCGTATCGAAATCGAGATTCCATTCAACGCGCCGCCGGATCAGCCGACGCGGATTTTCGTCGACGGCGTCCGGGGTATTAGCGGCGATGGCCCGCGTGTGGAAGAGTTCCCGGTGGTGGACCAGTACACGATTCAGGGCGACCTGTTCTCGCGAGCGATTCTCGACGACGGTCCTGTGCCCGTGTCCGCGGAGGATGCTCTCGGCAATATGGCGGTCATCGAGGCGGTGTTTCGGGCCGGGGCATCCGGCCAATGGGAAGAAGTGACTCTACCCAATTGGATAGGCCTACGCGATCTCCCGGCGCGTGAATTCCCAGCACCCTAGCGCGGCACACGCTGCCGCGCCGGCGAGTGCCGTGTACAGCATGATGTCGGTTCCTCCGGGGCCGGGCCTTACGGTCAGCAGCGGCATCGACCAGGGAAACCATCTGCCCCATTCCGCCGAGTTCGCGGCGATGAAGGCCGCCACCATCACGCACATCCCGAACCCGATTGCCGTCGTGAAACTCTGCCACCGCAGACTGACCCAATGCTGAATGGTCAGACCAAGGAGCGCTGTCGCCGAGATTCTGACCATGGAGCCTACAAGGGCGTCGGGCGGCAGCGCGCTCAGATGCAGCGCTGGTTGGATCGATCGCAGCAGCACGCCGCTCGCGAGGGTGCCGGCTATCAGCAAAACATGCGCGGTCCATACCAGGCCAATCGTGACAATC
>JBDTTK010000625.1:0-3247 GCA_039930685.1 Bryobacteraceae bacterium
CCGACATCTTGTCGGTTCGGGTGGCGCGTGCGGCGGCCATCCCGAGCGTAAAGGTGCTGGTCTTGGCATTGCCCGCTGTGCCCGCGAATCCGAGGGTTGCGGCTCCGGCCCACAGGTTGGTCCAACCGGGATGCAGCATCCGCTCGTAGTCACCCTGTGACGCGCTGTCGCGAAGAGTCTTGACGTCGGCCGACGGAACCACTTGCTTCCCGCTCTCGGCGGTGATCTCCACCTTTCCATCGCTAGTGGCCAGATTTCCCTTCAGTTCCTTGCCGTCCGAAAGGACGACGTTTAACGGCGTTTCGGTCTTGATCGATTCGATTTCTTTCCAAGGCAGGGTAATGGTGCCGAAGAACGCTGACTTGATCGTTACCGCGTCGTCGGCCTTTTGGACGATCGTTCCCGTCACCCGATCTCCGTTCTTCAGAACGATTTGGTCGGCAAACGCGGTGGCGGTGGTAATAAGTGCAAGAACAATCAATAAAGCGGTTTTCATCGGAATCCTCTCGAGTGGTCTGTTGAGCCCAATCCTTCTTACTCAGAATACCTTTTGGAAAGATGTCGGCCGTCGTGAGCCGGACGCTTTTGTTGATTCCAAAGCGTCGCGGAGCGGCCGTGAGGTGTGACCGCCCGGCTACAGCGGCGTTTCGCCGTTGCGGGCAGTGGCAGCAATGCGGACAATAGGCAAGGGGCCCTTAGCACAGCGGTTAGTGCAGCGGACTCATAATCCGTTGGTCGATGGTTCGAATCCATCAGGGCCCACCAACCCTATACAAAGAGAGGAAATCGGGGAGCGGGTTGGTCCGTTCGCGGTAGCGGCCTGCTCGCAAGCAATCATGGCAACACTGATCGAGGCGATTAGCGTCAAGCGCAGGACTTTGTTCGAGCACGAGGGGATTCCGTACGTTTGCATGGAGGCCGAGGTCAACTCGCCGACGGCGCGAGGCGGACAGACGCTGGTGCGCCTGAAGATCCGGAACCTGCTCACCAGCGCCGTTACGGAGAAGACGTTCAAGGCCGGCGACAAGTTCAAGGAGCCCGACCTCCAATTGGTTCCCGTGTCCTATCTCTATAGCGACGGCGACGGGTCTCACTTCCTGGACCAGGAGACCTTCGAGACGCTCACGATCGGCGTGGACACGATCGGGAACGCGTTGGACTTCCTGATCGAAGGCGCGCTGATCGAGTTGCACAAGTACAACGGCAATCCCATTGGTTTGGAACTGCCGATGTTCGTGGAACTGGCCATCGCACATACCGAACCCGGAGTCAGGGGCGATTCATCGAGCGGCAGCGTGACCAAGCCGGCGACGCTCGAAACCGGCCTCGAGATTCGCGTTCCCCTCTTTATCAAGGTTGGCGAGAAGGTCAAGGTGTCGACCGAAACGGGTGAGTTCTCGGGCCGGGCCTGACGCCTCCAGATCGGCATGACGTGCTCAGAACGAGTAGGTGTGGAACAGGTACACGTAGTGCGGATTTGCTCCAGGCGTCGTCCTTACGACGAAGCCGCCCGCGAAGAAGTAGCCGTAGCCGGCGCCTAACGTGAAGCGTTGGAATCGATAGGTCGCGAACAAGTCGGCCTCCTGACCGACGTGCCGGCCGGCGGAGCCGTTCGGCGAGCGGGCGATTGATCTGCCCGCCGCGCTGTAGAGCGAATCCCGCGAACTGACCAACCAGGCGTTGTTGTACAGAAGCGTCACGGCGAAGAGCTTGGTCCAGTTGCAGGTGGCGATCAGCCGCGTGTTCCTGAGGTTGCGCCATCCGAACAGGTCTTCGTGCCCGAACTTGTCGTGATTGGCGGGCGACAACTGATCGAACGTGCCGGAGCGTCGCGCGTCGTCCGGGTTCCGCGTTCCGGAGGCGAACGTGTATTCCGCCCCGATGTTGAGCGGTCTTCCGGCCGCAGTCCAGAGGCGGCTTACTCCGGCGAACCAGGCCAGGGCGCGGTGTTCCGCGGCGCCTACCTTGCCGTTCTGCGCGGCGACTTCCATTGTGTGCTTCAAGCCAAGGACCAGGGGACCAGTCAGCCGGAATCCGAACGTGTTGACGGCAAGGCGATCCGTGCCCGCCGCGCGGGCGCCACCCGAGAACCCGCCCTCCCGGTTCTGATCGTGGCGCAGCGCGTAGACGTCGAGCAGACTCTTGCGCGGCAGGTTGGGGAACGTATTGTACGTGCCCCAGATTCGTTCACCCAAAACCGGCCGGTTCAATCCGTCTAGCCGAATCTTGACCGGCGAAATCAAGAGCAGTTCAAACCGTACCTTTGGAAGACGGTAGTAGACGCGCGCGTGATCAAACGTCCGCGACAGGTTGTTCCATTGGGGGCTGCCGATCAAGCGCCGGTCGCCGTAGTTAAGCATCTTGCGGCCGGCGGTCATCCCAAATCCAGTCTTGGCGTCGGGGAACAATTCGACGTACGCTTCGTGCAGATCCGTGGGATCGCGGACGGTGGACGGTGCGTTTTCGCCGTACCAGGGCGAGCGGGAATCCTGCAGCATTCCCGAGAGCTTGAGCCAACTGGTCGGCTTGTAGGTCAGGCCGAGGCGGGTCCGGACCAGGCCGGTGTCGACTTCGGAGTCCCGTCCGAAGGCGGCACCGGTCCGAATCTCGTAGCGGCCCCGGAACTCGAAGCTGATTTTGAGCTTGCCGCCCGTGTCGGCGGAAACGGTATCCGCCGCGCGGCCGAGCGGATCCCAGGACTGCGCGGGCAGAAGCGTGCTCGCCTGGAAGACGAACAAGAGAACCGCGCCGCTTTGCCAAGACATTCCAGAGACCCTTTGCTTACTCGACTGAGCATATCAACTGCTTTCAGTGCGGCCGTCATTTCGCGATTCCAAACGAAGCCAATTTCGCGCAAGCCTTTTCTTATTAGTAGCTTGCTATTAAGAGATGCTGAACGTCGCCGATTACTAAGCCTTTTGCGAAACGAAGCCAACGTCCGGCGAAACCGCTGGCTGACGATACTTTGCGAAACGAAGCCAGTGCGAAACGAAGCCAGAGTCTAGCGAGGGTCGGCTGGCTGATCCGAGGAACGAAGCCAGAATTCGGCGAGGGCTATGCTGCCGGGTCTGCGAAACGAAGCAGCTTGGCACCTCCTCCCGTTGAACAGGCCCACGATTTCGATTCGACTTTTCAGGCTGTACGTGGGCCATCGCGCAGTATGCGCCGGCAGGAGAATCATCGCGCGAACTGAAGAGGGCGGCGGCTCGGTTTCGCCCGGAAGCGCTTGTGCTGATTGAGTGGGCGG
>JBDTTK010000626.1:0-3243 GCA_039930685.1 Bryobacteraceae bacterium
TGTACTGCTTCAAGATCCAATAGTTACTTCTTCAGATACTTGTCGAACCACGCGATCATGCGGTTGAGCAGGTCGATGCGGTGCTTTTCTTCGCGGATACCGTGGCCTTCGCGCGGGTACAGCACCAACTGTGCCTCGACTCCGTAGGCTTTCAAGCCGCGGTAAAGCTGCTCTGATTGGCCAATGGGGTCGGTCGTATCCGCCTCGCCTTGCAGGATGAGGGTGGGCGTTTTGGCGTTCTTGATGAAGGTGATCGGCGAACTTTTCTGGAAGTCCGCGAGGTGTTCGTAGGGAGTGCCGAAGAACCAGCGGTCGTAGGACGCGCCGTTCTCGGTGCCGAACTCTGACGCGAGGTCGGACAGGCCTGCACCGGCGATGGCGCACTTGAAGCGGTTGGTCTGCGTGATAGCCCATTCCGACATGTAGCCTCCATAGGACCAGCCGCCAATGCACATGCGGTTCGGGTCGGCGATGCCGCGCTTCACCATGTCGTCGACGCCTGCCATGACGTCTTTGAAGTCGGCGCCGCCCCAGTCGTTGCGATTGGATTCGATGAACTTGTGGCCGTAGCCGGCCGATCCGCGAATGTTCGGCGCAAAGACGGCGTAGCCGCGGGCGGCGAGCAACTGCTGCCATTGGTCGAAGCCGTCGCGCCAGCGGCCCGTCGGACCGCCGTGAATGTAGACGACGGTCGGAAGGTTCGTGCCCCCATCCGGGCGGAGCAGTCCGGCTTCAATCTCGAGGCCATCGAAGCTCTTGTACTTAAGGAGTTCGAGCTTGGCGAGTTTCGAGTTGCGCCACGAGCTGTGGACGTCCGATAGCTTCCGGACGGCGCCGTTCGCGCCGAGGATGTATGCATCGGGCAAGGAAGCGGCGGTTTCTCCGGCAAAGGCGATTGCATCGCCGTGAACGGCGACGCTCGAAGGATTGGTTCCGGCGGGCACCGCGCGCGGGGTCGATCCGGTATCGACCGGAACGCGAACCAGTTCGGTATGGAAGCCGCGTTCCACAATTGCAGCCAATTCGCCATTTCCGGACCACGCGTAGGATTCGACCGGCCGGTCGATGGATGACGCGGTCAGGTTACGGAAAACCGGTTTGTCCGTGGATGCGACCCACAGGTCATGCGGCGAAGGGCCGTCTTTGCGCGTGGCGACAACCGCGAGGTTCCGGCCGTCGGGTGAAAGCTGCAATCGACCGAAGGGCTTCGGCGGCGTGGCGAACTGCTTCCAGTCGCCTCCGCCGACCGGCGCTTGCCAGATGGATTCCGTCCACTCGATGTCGGAGGGCGTCGGCGTGGCGCTGACCAGCAGGTGCGCACCGTCGCGCATCCAGACAAACTCGCCGACCTGCCAGCCGGCAGTTCCGATTGCTTTCGGCTTGCCGCTTTCGATATCGAGGACCCAAAGCCGAGGGCGCTTGGCGGGATCGTCGGCCACTTTCGCGTCGTCTTTGTCGGTGACCTTTTTCTCGGCGGCGTCTGTCGAAGGCTCGGCTGCCGTGAAAGCGATCGACTTGCCGTCGGGTGACCAGTCGAAGGCGCCGACGTTGTATTTGCCCCTGAACAGCGGACTCGCCTCGCCGCCATCGGCGGCCATGCGGAATAGCTTGCTGCCGCCGTCTCTGGCCGAGAGGAAAGCGAGCCATTTCCCGTCGGGGGACCAGCGCGGCGAACGCTCGCCGGCAGCGGAGGAAGTAAACTGGCGCGACTTTCCGCCGGCCACGTCAGCGACCCAGATGTGGGACGCGTTGACGGCGCCTTTAGGCGGTTCCGCGACGACGAAGGCGATGCGGGTTCCGTCGGGCGAGAAGCGCAGGTCGTTCAGGCGGCGCGTTTGCATGGCCTGTTCGGGAGTCAGGATCTGGGCCGATGAAACGCCGGAGGCCATCAGGGCGGCAATTAGGAAGAAGATTGTGGATTGCATCGCGAAAAGACGAAGCTAACACACTGGATGGGCTCGGCTAGCGGAACCTTGTGGATGGGATTGGCTTCACGCGCGGAGGGCTGGTCCGTATTACGCTAGTGTGCGGTACGCCAACATGTATTGCCCTCATTGCGCGGCTCCCTTTGATGCGAATCCGATGGTGTGCCCGTCCTGCGGGCAGAGGCTGACCCAGGAACAGCCGCAGCAGGCAGCGTCAGGGCCACCGCAACAGCAGTGGCAGCCGGGCGCGCAGCCAGCGCCGCAGTATCCCGAGCAGCCGCAGTACGCGCAGCAGCAGTATGCTCCGCAGCAGTACGCCCAGCAACAACAATACGCTCCGCAGCAGCAATGGCCGCAGGGGCAGCAGCCGTACGCGATGGCGCCGACGGCTGTGAGCGGACTGCGGCCGGAATCCGTGCGAACGGCGGTGTTCCTGTTCGTCGGCTCAGCAGCTTTCAGTGTGCTCTCGCTGCTCTTCTTCTCGTTTCAGTACATGTCACGGATGGGGGGCTTCGTCCTGATGACGACGTTCGGCCGATCGATCGTGCTGACCGTGTTCTGGATCGGACTCGCTTATTTCGTGTGGCAAGGGCAGAATTGGGCGCGTATCGGCGTGGCGATCCTCGTAGCCTGGACGGTGGTGATGTTCCTGCTGTCGATGACGCGGTTTTTCGGAGTACTCGGTGGAAGCGCCACGATCAGTCTGGCGGTGTCAGTGGGCGTGGCCGCGGTGCGCGTTTTTGGCGTCTACCTGTTGTTCCAACCGCAAAGCAACGGCTGGTTCCGGCGCTGATCACAGCCCGAGTTGACGAGCCGCGAGATCGCGCATGATCTCCTCGGAGCCGCCGCCGATCGCGTTGACGCGCACTTCGCGGTAAATCCGCTCGACTTTGTGCCCTCGAATGTAGCCCGCGCCGCCGAAGATCTGCATGGCTTCGCGCGCGCAAAATTCCATGGTTTGGGTGGCCTGGACCTTGAGCATGGCGAGATCGGCGACCGGCGATTCGCCCTGCGCGATTCTCCAGGCCGTTGCTTCGAGATAGGCCTGCGTCGCATGGACGGCGCGCGTCATCTCGACCAGCTTGTGCCGGATGACCTGGTGGTCGGCGAGCCGCTTGCCGAAGGTGATGCGCTCCCGCGCATAGGCGGTGGCTTCTTCGACGGCCACGCGCGCGTTCATGTTCGCGCCCGCCGCCATTCCAAGTCGCTCCGCGTTGAAGTTGAGCATGATGGCGTGGAATCCGCGGTTCTCTTCGCCGATTAGATTTTCAACCGGCACGCGTACGTCATCGAAGTAGAGCGCCGCGGTGTCGGACGC
>JBDTTK010000627.1:0-3240 GCA_039930685.1 Bryobacteraceae bacterium
TGCGGAGTTCGCCGCCGGCCGCTTGGATGGCGGTTGGGCGATTTTGAGGCCGAGAGCGGGGCTGTGAGCCATGCTGTCGCGTTCCGAACCGCAGCCATTCGCCAGCGGTCCGGGATCGGCGTCCGGCGCAGCCCGGAAGGGAGAACAACATGGGCGATCCGATCATCATTATTCCTCCGGCGATTTGGTAAATTGCGGCTGAGAATTGGAAAAGTGGCGAAGGGGTTTATCCACTTCGCCACTCCATAGCGCAGGCGCAGATTCTGTTGTTTCGTGGGCTTGTGCTCAGTAAGTAGTTGTATCTAAATGCTTTGTGATAATCTAGACTATCGCCGAATCGATAGAACTACTAGTACTATTGCATGTTGAATATGACGTTAGTTTGTGAAAAATGGTCTTTTTTTCAGCAAAAATAATGCAAATTAGACATTGCCACATTGAGATTGAACTGGTAGTCTCTCAGTACGCATATTACTAGTCCGTCGTAAGTCATAAGCCTTAGGTTGATGCGTCCCAACCCAACCAGGCTAGGTCTCACCAAGTTTCTCGCGCTGTTATCCGCGACCGTCATACTTGCGTGCGCCGCTGGCACCAGACAGCCGCTCGTCGAATGGGCAAGCACCCCGCTTGGAATCCTAAAAGCACGCGGCAGAGCAGCGTTCGATCGGGGCGATTTCGAGGAATCGGCTCGCCTGGCTTCGTTTGGACTTAGCCAAGCGCCGCGCCGCAGCCCTGCTCGCCTTGTTCTTCTTCAACTGCTCGCGGTCGACCGGATGGCGCAGTTCCGCTACGCAGAGGCGCTCAAGTCCCTTTTGCAAGCTGAGCGGCTCGCCGCGCTCCTCTGCGATCGGACCTCGCGGGCCCGAATCGCCTCTAACCTGTCGAACCTCTACCTGACACTGGGAGACTTCGGCGCGGCGCGAACCACTGCGGAGCGGGCTCTTGAAATGGGCGCCTATCCCTATGAGGCGGAACTCCGGCTCACAGCTGGGCGCGGCGCCGCCCTTCACGGCGACCGGGCAGCAGGCGAAGCCAACCTCCTGCGCGCGATCGAGCTCCTGGAGCAATCCGGCAATGGATCGCTGTCCGCGTTGGCCCTTGACGAGGTGGGCTCACTCCGGCTTGCTGGCGGTGACATGGTGGGAGCGGAGAATGCACTTTCGGCAGCCTTTCGCCGCCATCTTCTATTGCGCGACAGCAACCTCGCGTATTCCTATTTGCGGCTCGCCGCACTTCGGCTCCGGATGGGCGATCCGCAGAGCGCGCTTTGGCTGAACAGCCTTGCGGTCAACAGTCTCGGGGGAACACTGGCGCCTTATCGCGCATGGGAGGAACGCGGACCGATACTTGAAGCGCTGGGTAAGCAAGCCGAGGCTCTGAGCTGTTATCGCCATGCCGTCGAGCTCGCGCGGCGGTGGCGCGCCGGAACGAGCCCATCCGACAGAACCCAGACGATTCTCGCAGACGGACTCCAGCAGTCCGTATACGACCGCTTTGTTGCTCTCTCCGCGAATTTGGCGTTGAAGTCCGGGCAGCGAAACGCTTCCTGGGAAGCGTTCGCCGCCCTTGAGGAGAATCGGGCTTCCGGTCTCCTTGCCACCGCCCTTCCGAATGCCACCGTGATCGGAGGCAGGTTCCATCAGCGACTGACGGCACTTCGACAGATTGAATTGCGCATTGCCCGCCAAGAGTCGGCCGTTCTCCGTGGCGAAGCGGACCGGCTGCGAGCGGAAATCGATCAACTTCAGGCGAACACCTTAGTGCGCCGCGAATGGAGAGAGAATTTTTCCTCTCAGAATTCACTTACTCATTTCATAGAAGGTCTAAGTGATTCGGAGGCATTTTTCAGTTTCGCGTTCATCGGAGCAGATTGCTTCCGGTGGTCTGTTAGTCGCGAAGGGTTTTCCTTGCAACGGCTTAGTGGCTGCTCCACGATGCCGGGGCGGATCACCGAGTTCCGGAATCGGATTGCCCACGGGCAGAACGCAGTTGCCCTCGGAAGCGCACTATATTCGGACCTTTTCGGCGATACGCCGCTGGACGCCGCCAACCGGCATCATTGGCTTATTTCTCTCGACGATTCGCTGTGGGACCTTCCTTTTGCGGCATTGGTCGTCGAAAATCGAGGGTCCGCCGTGTACCTAGTCGAGCGCCACGCCTTGCGGACGGTTCCCAGTGCATTCCTGACTGGGACTCATTCCATCGTGCACGCGGCAAAACGCTTTGTCGGAGTCGGTGACCCGATTTACAACCGGGCCGATCCCAGACGGCAGGCCCAGCGACCATGGTTCTCTGCGCTGGGGGCGATGTCCGTTGGAAGCGACGGTCCATCACTGAATCGGCTGGTTGGATCGGGCGGAGAGGTCCGCGCCGCGTCGCGCGTTTGGCCGGCCACGAACGGCACGCCGACGTTGCTCACGGGCGTCGACGCTACGCGCGAGCGGTTCATGCGGGAAGTGGCTCGCCCGACCACGGCCATACATTTCGCCGCCCACGTGATTACGCCGCAGGATCGCAAGGATGAAGCCATGATCGCCATGGGCATCGATTCCGGCGGCAATCCGGATGCGATTACGGCCGATGATATTAAGACATTTCGCGTCCCCGGGGCCTTGGTCGTGATGAACGGTTGCAGTTCCGGCCGTGGCGAGATCCACCCTGGGGCAGGATTGCTCGGGTTAACCCGCGCGTGGCTACTGGCGGGCGCCGACAGCGTGGTTGCCAGCCAATGGGACATGCCGGACGATTCGGGGGATCTGTTTCCCTCCTTTTACCGGTACTGGACGATGGCCGGGAAAGAGGTCTCTGTTGCGGAAGCGCTACGCCGCGCTCAGGTGGACATGCTACGGTCTGGCACCTGGCGCGCTGACCCTGGATTCTGGGCGGCATATTCGGTGATGGGAGTCGCCAAGTGACGACGCCTCCTCCCCCTAATGATCGAGGTCTTACGGAAATGACGACAGCGAATCTTCGCCCGGCGATGCAGACCGGCGCGAGCGACCGTTCGACGGACATTGCCTTGCACACGTCGTTCGGAAACACTCCGGATCCTTCACCGTCAGGCGCCGTCCTGCAGGAATGGGTTCGACTGGTGGATCGTATCCGGACGGGAGAAACGGACGGAATGGAAGAGCTCTACAAGCTGTTCTCCCGCGGAATCCGATTCTACCTGTGCCGGCAGTTGGGTCCGCAGGAACTGGATGACAAGGTTCATGACACGTTTCTGGTCGTCGTGCAGGC
>JBDTTK010000628.1:0-3235 GCA_039930685.1 Bryobacteraceae bacterium
ATCTGGGACTACGACATTCCGGCCGCGCCAACTCTCGTCACCGTAACTCGCGATGGCAAACCGGTCGCGGCCGTGGCGCAAGTCACCAAGACCGGCTACACCTTTCTGTTCGACCGCGTCACTGGAAAGCCGCTCTTCGACATTGAAGAGGTTCCTGTGCCCGCGAGCGATGTTCCCGGCGAAAAGGCCTGGCCTACCCAGCCGCGCCCCGTGAAGCCTCCGCCGTATGCGCGCCAGAGCATGCAGCCGGACGAACTGACGAACGTTACGCCGGAATCCCGCGCGTACTGCCAGAAGATCCTCGACGGCGCCGTCTTCGGTTCTCTGTTTACTCCCATCGGCCTCAAGCCCACCGTGCTCTTTCCCGGCACCAACGGCGGCGCGAACTGGGGCGGAGCCTCTTGGGATCCGGAAACGCACACGCTCTACGTGAACTCCATGGACAACGGAATGCTGGTCCGCATGATCCCGCGGCCGGAGGGCGCAAAGATCCCCTACCGCTCGCAGAGCGTCGGGCAGGCCCGGTTCTGGGACCAGAATCAATATCCCTGCCAGCAGCCTCCCTGGGGTTCTCTGACCGCCATCGACTTGGACACCGGCGAGGTCCGCTGGCGCTCCACACTCGGCGTAGTCGACGCGCTGATCGAGAAAGGCATCCCGCCCACTGGCACCTCGAATCTCGGCGGTTCGATCGTGACCGCGGGCGGACTCATCTTCATCGGCGCGACCAACGACAGCCGTTTCCGCGCCTTCGACAAAGCCACCGGCAAGGAAATCTGGACGGTCCGCCTGCCCGCCAGTGCGCACGCGACGCCCATGACGTTCCTGGGCAGAAAGTCCGGCAAACAATTTATCGTCATCGCCTCCGGAGGAGGAAACAAATACAACAAGGCTTACTCAGATACGCTGGTTGCCTACTCGCTGCCCTAGGCGTCCTGTACGCCGCGGAGCCAATCCGCTTCAGCCACAAGCAGCATGCCGAGACGCGGATGACCTGCGCCGACTGCCACTCGGGAACCGCCGAGCGCGCCGGATTTCCTTTGGCGGCCAAATGCATGCTGTGCCACCGCGCCATTCGGAAGGAAAGCCCCGCCATTCAGTCTCTGGCCGCGCTTCCGAAAGACGCGAAGCCCTTCCCGCAAACGCGCGTCTACCGGCTCGCCGATTTCGTCTTCTTCAGCCACGCCAAGCATTCCGCGGCGCACATCGATTGCGCGCGCTGCCACGGTCCCGTGATGGAGCGCGAAACGCTCACCCGCGAATTTCCCCTCACGATGAAGAGCTGCGTCGACTGCCACAAGTCGCGCCAGGCGTCGATCACATGCAACACCTGCCATGAGTTGAATCAGTAGCCGCTCGAACTCACTGGCCGTTCCGACCATCGCTTACAATGATTGTTCACGTGTCCTGGAGCTCCGTCGGTCTCCGTCCTCAACAGTCCAATCTAATCTTGCGGTCGCGTGCGCGAATTCACGGCGACAGGAGAATGCAAATGAAAGACATCAACCGAAAGCTCACGATCGCCGGCATCACGGCGCTATCTGCCGGTCTCTTGTTTCAACTGACGGTCACGACAAGTCCGGCGCAATCGAACGACTCGGCGCTCGTCGCAAAAGCCAAAGGCATCCACGATCGGGTCCTTAAGCTCGACACGCACAACGACATCGATCCCTCGAACTTCACCGCAGATTGCAACTACAAAATGCGCCTCACGACGCAGGTTAATCTGCCGAAGATGGTCGAAGGCGGCATGGATGTCTCGTTCATGATTGCCTACGTCGGCCAGGGCCCCCTGACGCCCGCGGGCTATGACGACGCGTATCGCCAGGTGGTCGCGAAATTCGAAGCCATCCATCGCTTCACCGAAAAAATTGCTCCCGACAACATGGGCCTGGCGTTGACGCCCGCCGACGTCCTCACCTTGCACAAGAAGCACCTTCGAATCGCCGTCATCGGTATCGAAAACGGCTATCCCATCGGCACCGATATCAAGCGCGTCAAAGAGTTCTACGACCGGGGCGGCCGTTACATGTCTCTAGCGCACAACGGGAACAGCCAGTTGGCCGACTCGAACACCGGAGAAGTGCAGGGCTACCTCTACAACAACGGCTTGTCGCCGCTCGGCCGCGACGTGATCGCCGAGATGAATCGCCTCGGAATGATGGTCGATCTGTCGCATCCTTCGAAGGGCGCGAATATGGAAGCCATGCGCCTTTCGAAGGCGCCGGTCATCGCGTCGCACTCCGGCGTCCGCGCGCTGGCCAACGTAAGCCGGAACATGGACGACGAGCAGTTGATGGCTCTCAAGAAAACCGGCGGCGTCATTCAGATCGTCGGGTTCGCCTCCTACGTCAAGACGGATTCGAAAGAGCGCGCTGACGCGCTCGCCAAGCTGCGCGAAGAACTCGCCATCGGACGCGGCGGCGGAGGCCGCGGGGGACGTGGCGGCGCCGGAGAAGCCTCCGCGCGCGGATGTCCGGTCGAGAGCGCTACCGACGCGGGTCGCGCGGCGGCCGGCGGCCGTGCACGCGGCTTTCTCGCAGCCCTCCCCGCTGAAAAGCGCGCTGCTTACGAAAAGCGCATGGCTGAGATCGACGCCAAGTTCCCACCGGGGCCGCGAGCCAACGTCAAGGACTTCGTGAATCACATCGACTACGCCGTCAAGCTCATCGGAATCGACCACGTCGGAATCTCCTCGGACTTCGACGGCGGCGGCGGCATCGACGGCTGGAACAGCGCGGCGGAAGCCTTCAACGTCACCCTGGAGCTGGTTCGGCGCGGCTACACCGAAGAGCAGATCGGAAAGCTGTGGAGCGGCAATCTACTTCGGGTTTGGGGAGACGTCGAAAAGGTCGCCCAAAAGATAAAGAAAAGGCAAGGCTGAAGCGGTCCCCCTTCCCTTTCTCATTTGCCTGCCTCGACGGAATGGCGAGATCGAGGCGCACTACTGGCGGTGGCTCCGGCCAGGCGGAATCCTTTGAGGGCAAGAATGCGGTGTGCCTGGCGCTCAGGCGGCGTCCTTTTGGGATGAATTTTGGGCAGGTTTGGCAGGATCGCCGCCCCGACGGGCGGGGGTGTTTGTGGGTGTTGAGGGCTGCTGCGAAACGAAGCCAGAATTAGCGGCAGGTTGTTGATTCTGCGATTCGGTGGGGTTTGTTGACGCTGCGGGCGCGTCTGATCGGTCGTGCTCCATGCGGAGGCGGATGCGGTCGGGGAGGTGGGGGATGACGTCGCG
>JBDTTK010000629.1:0-3227 GCA_039930685.1 Bryobacteraceae bacterium
CGCTTGCCCCAAGAGCAGCCGCACCTCCCAGGAAGCGTCGCCTCGTCGTCCCGCACCGGCCCCGCCAGCATCCCGCCGTCCGGCCCGATGATCGCACTGCCGCCTTTCAGAATTGCTCCTCGCGGAATCTCGTCGAGCAAGGGAAACCCCGCCGGCAGATCGTCGGTGTGGAGCGTCGCGCCCGCCGCTAAAACAAAACACTGCCCTTCAAACGCGTAGTGCCTTGAGGCGACCAGATTCATCCCATTCACCATCGGCCACTGCGCGATGTGGACCAACTCTTGCCGGTCGTGCATCGCCGCGCGCGTCAGCGGCATCCAGTGCTCCCAGCAAATCAATCCACCGACTCGCGCGCTTTCAAAATCAATCACCGTCAGCGTCGACCCGTCGCCTTGCCCCCAGATCATCCGCTCCGTGTACGTCGGCATCAGCTTCCGGTGCACACCCAGCACTCCGCCCTCGCCGAGGTACAGGATGCTGTTGTACAGCGTTGAACCCACTCGCTCGTGGACCCCCATCGCCACCAGGCAGCGCGCTTTGGCCGCCGCGTCCACCAGCGTTCCGATCTCCGGCGAATCGAGCGCAACGCTGTTCTCCCAAAGCCTGCGGAACACGACGCTCGCCGGCGGATGATTCCACAACCCCGCGCCTGGCGCGTAGTCGAGCCACACCGGATAGCCCGGTAGCCACGTCTCTGGAAACGCCACGATTCGCGCGCCCTGCCCCGCGGCATCGCCAATCAGGCGGACCGCCTTCTCAACACTCGCCGCCAGATTCAGGAAAACCGGACTCGCCTGCACTACTGACGCGATCAGCATTTCTCAATTATGCCCAGCACCGGCAACCGGCCCAACGCGAATCTTCTATCGCAACGCCGGCGCAAACAGCCTTAGCCAGGTCCGCCCCGGTGCCAGCGCCGCCGCGTACAGCACAGGAATCAGTACGAACCGCGCCCACCATGGCATCGGCCACGAGTTGACTTGCCAAATCACAAAAGCGGCGAAGCAAAGCCAATACACGCGCAGCCAAAATGACGCCGATTGTGGAGCCGTCTCAGCCCGCTCGCGCGGAAGACTCGCCATCACTTTCCGGCTGAAGTCTGCCGACAGCCTGGGCGGACCCGGCTGCGCCAGCATCTTCTCAAGTTCAGACATCGGCGAGTCTCCTCTCCAGGCGCTTTCGCGCCCGCGCCAGATACGACTTTAGGTTGCCCTCCGGAATCCCCGTAATCTCGCGCATCTCAGCCAACGGACAGCCCAACCAATAGTGCAGCCGGAGCACTGTGCGGTAGAGTTCCGGCAACGCCTCCACTGCTTCTTGCACCAGACGCTCCCGCTCCTTCGTCAAAGTATCGCCGAGCGGATTCGTGCTCTCGGACGCGCGGTCCGCAAACGTTTCCGGCAAGTGCGGGCGGCGGAAACGGGACAAACGCTTGCGGTCCGCTGCCCGGTTCCACGCGATCCGATACACCCAGCTTGAGAATGCGGCGTCGCCGCGAAATCCCGAAAGCTGCAAATACACCTGCAAGAACACCTCCTGCGCGACTTCTTCCGCCTCGGCCGCATGCGCCGGGCCGAGCACCGACAACACGACGTGGAAGACGCGCGTCTGATGGCGCTCGACGAGTTCCCTGAAGACCTCGTTGCCGCCGGTTTCGCGGAATCGCGCAACCAGATCCTGGTCGCTGATCACCGCCGTGTCAGGAAATAATGCAGCCAGAGGCCAATCCCTAAGAACACCCCAATCAGCCCGAACGAGGCATGTGCCCGGTCGAACGCTTCGCCCGAATACATCAACGCCAGCGACACGCCGATGCCCAGCATCACGCACAACGCGCCGGCGCCCAGCGGCCATTTCGGATTCAGTTGCAATTGCGTCCATACCTCCGCCGTGGTCGACATCTTCTCAGGCTCCGCCGGCAGTTCTGGTAAAGGGACTCCGTGTTCCATCGCCATCAGTCTCTCCTTGTGACGTCTCTCAAGTTCGCGTTCCTTCGCTCGCAACCGCAGTTGCCAGATGACGATCAACACGATCGTCCAGGCGAAGGCCGTGATAATTCCGGGTATCGCGTTATCCATTTCGTGTCCTTTGCCTTTGCGCTCTTTCAGCGACGCCGGAGCGCCCACATCTCCGCTACGAGGAATTCCGGATTCCCGTTCGCGCCGTCAAGTATACGGAAGTCCTGCAATTGCGCCGCTCCTTTCGCACCGAACCGGTCCGGACCCAACTGGCGCACCGGAAACCATCGCCCCGCAAACTGCAACTGCAATTGTCCATCCCGAATCTCTAACGTTGTGCGGATCGCCGCGCTGTTGACATACGTCCCGGCGATCCGCGCCGCAACGCGATCGGCAACCGAAGTCGATTCGGGTTGCGCCGACCCTCGTTCCGGCGTGACGCCCGCGGCGAGTTGCGCTACCTTTCGCGCGAGCCGGTTCGGCAGCGACGTGCTGTTGACCAGTACGATGACTCCGACACGCCTGCTCGGCAGCAAGTGGACCACGGAGCCGTATCCGATGCGCCCACCCGTGTGGCGGATCGCCGGCAGCCCGTCCTCGGTCGATAGCTCGAGGCCGTAGCCGTACTCCCGGTCCATCGCCGAAATCGGTGTCTTCGCGGACGTAATGCGCGCAACCACTGCCGCAGGCAATGCCTGCTCCCCGCCGATCTTTCCGCCATCCATCAAAGCAATCGCGAAGCGAGCCATCTCGTTCACGCTCGAAAACAGCGATCCAGCCGGCCAGGTTCCCGAATGATCCGCAAACGGCCGCACGATCTTGTCTCTCGGATGGTGGCCCAGCGCCAGCGGAAACGTCATCGCCTGCAGCGGCCGGTAGGTGCTCGTTCTCATACCGGTCGGTGTAAGAACCAGATCGCGAACAATATCCGCGAATGGCTTCGCCGTCACCTGTTCCATTACGTATCCGGCGACGCCGTAACCCAGATTCGAGTACGAGAACACCCGCCCCGCGTTCGCCATGCAGACGTCGTCTTTCCAGCCGAGAACCGTCCGCTCGAGCGCCGCATCGTCATGCGGACCGTCCATCGCCGCCTCATCCCGCATCCCCGCTGTGTGCGAAAGCAACTGGTGCATGGTCACCCGGCCGAGACAGGGCGTCACGCGCGGGGCGTACTTGGCGATCGGCTGATTGAGGTCGAGCTTGCCGGCTTCGGCGAGCGCGGTTAGCTTGGCGACGGTGGGGGATTTGGCCGCAGCGGCTTCGAGG
>JBDTTK010000630.1:0-3220 GCA_039930685.1 Bryobacteraceae bacterium
CCACGCAGGCGGAAGATGCCGAGGCCGACGGCGAGGCCGCCGCTGGGGCTGAAGAAGCGGTCATCGCCCGTGAAGGTGTGCCGCGCGCCGCCGAACCAGCTCCAGCGTCCGGTACGGATCTGGGCCTGGCCGAACAGGCCGTGCGTGAGGCGCGTTCCGCCGCCGGTGCGGAATCCGGTGGGGAACAGCCGCTCGTTGCTGTTGCCGTCGACGTACTCGAAGTCGGCTCCGGCGAGCGTCGTGAACGCGCCCTGCGCGTGCCGCCAATAGCCTGCCGCGCCGGACGCCTCGGAGGGCACCTGTTGGAGCGACGTGAGCGCTTCGGTCCGTCGGCCGCCGGGTACGGACGAGAAGCTGGCGTGAAATTCCTCTTGGGTCCGATAGCCAAGGATCGTGATGCCATCCTTCGACCAATCGCGGGAGTATTGCGCGGAGAGCGTGCCGATGCTGGTCGAATTGCGCTGGAGCACGGTGCCGTTGGCGCGGTCTTCGGCGAGGACGTCGAGCTTAGTGGAGAAACGCTGATTGTGGCCGAGCCAATCGACCGTCACCGCGCCGGTCGCGAAGCGGACTCCGGCTTCGGTGTCGATGAAGCCGCGGTTCGCCTCGGGAACGATGAAGTATCCGTTGGTTGTGAAGAAGCGCGTGCGGGCGGAGACGGCCCAATCCTGATTCAAGGCGCGAAAGACCTGTGAAAAGGCCGCGCCGAGTTCGTTGGTGTTTCGATTCCCTGCCTCGTCCGACACGCGGAGATGCCAACGCTGGGCGGCACGCGAAAAGAGTCCGATGGATCCGGCGAGCGAGCGGTCGCCGAAAATGCTGGTCGACCCGCCGCGCAGTACTTCGACGCGCTCGATGTCGTCGGGCGCAAGGCGGGTCCAGTAGATCCAGCCGCCGAACGGATCGTTCAACGGGATGGAATCCCAAAGGACCAGAGAGCGGCTGGCGCCGGACGAACCGAGTCCGCGGAGGGAGACGCCTTGCGTGGTCGGATTCGCGACCAGGCTTGAAGAGCGGCGGAACAAAGTAAATCCGGGAACATTGCGGAGACGGTCGTCGATGTTGACGCCGGGCGCCTGCTCGATGGTCCTGCGGTCGACGACTTCGAGCGAGACCGGAGCCTCGGCGCTGAGCGTTCCGGAGACGGTGATCGAGGTTTTGACGGGTTCGATCTTTTCGCTATCCGGCTGGCTGGGGGGTGGCGGGTTCTGGGCGAAGGCTATCGGGAGAGAGCAGGCGAGCGCCGTCAGGGAGGTCCAGATCCGGGCGCGCGGAGAAGTAAATCTGATAGCTCGACGTGTCATTTGCCAAATGTGCGGGAAGCGATCCGCCAGCCTGTGGCTGGACGAGCGCGAGGTCTCTCAACACAGTATAGATGTCGCCATCCTCGGGTAGACGCGTCTCGCGGCGTTGTGTCACCAGGCGCAAGCGCGCACCGCGCGACGCGATGTGCCAGGCGAGGAACGCGCAGCAATCGACGGCCTTCTCGAACCACTCGTCGGAATCGTGCGGAACATTGAGATCGAGCACCAGGACCACCGTCCGATCCTGCTCGCGAGTAAATTCGCGGACTTGCAGTTCCTTGGTGTGCGCGGTCGCTTTCCAGTCGACGAAACGGGCGCTCTCGAAGGTTTCGTAGGGCCGCAGGCGATAGAACTCATCACCGCGTCCGCGCTGATGGGCTTCAATCTCGCCGTTGATGCTGATCAGCAGGTCCTCAAAGCCGGGCTGAGGGTCCAGGCAGGGATACACGAGGAGATCCTGCCGGAGGGTGACGTTGGCGCGGCGTTCCGCGAAGCCGAAGGGGAAGCGAGTAGTGAACTGGAAGGCGTTGTTTTGGTGCAGTCCGCGGCGGGCGAACAGCAGAGTCACGGTCTGTTCAATGGTCGCGCCGCCGGGGATCACGGGGAAATATAACGATGAGGGGAGCGCGGTGTCTCCGGTTCCACTGAGGTGGATCGAGAACGAAGCCATCCAACTCTTGCCGTTCTTCAGCAGCACCTGCGCCGGCACGTTCCGCCGCGCGGGAATGTGCGGCGGAGCCTTCATTTCGAGTTCGAGGGCGGCGATGCTCAGCTTGCTCACAAAGCCTGACATGAGGAGCGTCGAGATCATGGCGGCCAGAATCAGGAACAGCAGATTGTTCGCTGAGGCGAACGCGGCGAATGCGACGAGCGCGATGGCCAATACAAACAGCAGTCCGGCGCGCGTGATTTGTTGCGTCTCGAGATTGGCGCGAAGGCGATGCCAGATCCGGCGCAAGAAGGGCCGCATGCCTCTAAGGATAGCGGTGGTGCGTTCTGGGCATCGGGGGGCCAGCCCATGTAAGCTGAATAGCTTGTGAATCCTTCTTCTTTACGCCGCAGCCTGACTCTCGCGCAACTGGTGATCATGGGCATCATCCTGGTGCAGCCCACGGCTCCGATGCCGTTATTCGGCGTCGTGTTTCAGGAGGCGCGTGGGCACGTCGTCACGGCGATCCTGCTGGCGATGGTCGGAATGCTGTTGACGGCGATCAGCTATGGGCGTATGGCGCGTGCGTTTCCGACTGCGGGATCGGCATACACCTACGTCGGCGAAGAGATTCATCCATCGCTTGGCTATCTCACCGGTTGGAGCATGTTGCTCGACTATGTGCTGAACCCGCTGATTTGCACGATCTGGTGCGCCAAGGCGGCGGGAAATGTTCTTCCCGTTGTACCGTACGCGGCGTGGGCTTTGTTTTTCGCGGGGCTGTTTACGTTTCTGAATCTACGGAAAGTGCAGACGACGGCCCGAGTGAACACGATTCTGGCGATCGTCATGGGCTTGGTCATTCTCTGGTTCCTGGTGGCAGTGGCGCGCTACGTGATGGCGCTGCCGGTGATCGACGCGGGGCTGTTCATCCGGCCGTTCTACGACGCGCCCAACTTCTCGCTTTCGCACGTCGCCACCGGAACGTCGCTGGCGGTGCTCACGTATATCGGGTTCGACGCGATCTCGACATTGTCGGAAGAGGTGATCGATCCCAAGAGGAACATCCTGCGCGCGACGGTGCTGGTCTGCCTGGTGACAGGCATCCTGTCAGCGATTGAAGTGTACGCGGCGCAATTGGTCTGGGTGTTCGGACAGGTGTTTCCGGATGTCGACACAGCCTTTGTACATGTCGCAGGGCGCGTTGGTGGCAGCGCGTTGTTTCAGACGTTGAATTTCACACTGCTGGTCGCCTCGGTGGGTTCGG
>JBDTTK010000631.1:0-3205 GCA_039930685.1 Bryobacteraceae bacterium
CCGATCGTTAAAGAAGAACTGCGAGTCAGGGACCCGGGGATTCCAATAGAACATGGTGCCTTGCTGCGGGTTCCACGCCCGGCACTGATCGATCGCCAGGATCTCGTTCTTGTGCCGAGTGTCCACGAGCACCACGTCGGCGACGTCCGCCGGTCCGGGCATGCGGTCCTGAAAAGTAGTGCGCAGCAGACAGAGATATCGATTGTTACCGTTCCACGGCGTATTACCTACGTGCCCAATGTAGCCAAAGTAGTGATGCTTCGGCCCGAACGTGAGTTGTTCGATGTCGACGCTCCATTTGGCGGTGGCTGCCGCCAGAGCGGATCCCGCAAGGGGCAAAGCTAGGAAATTTCGCCGGCTCAATGTCATGGGCATCTTACCCTCTGAATGAAACGTTTAAGTAAATCGTGACATTGGATAAAATATCAAACGCAGCATTGCCTCGTCAAGCTCCTCGGCGACTTTGGTTTGAAACGTTTCGTGGAGACAGCTCCGAACGAACCGCCATGTCGATGGAGCACCCCTTGACTCGCCGACGAATTCGCCCGTTGCCGTCCACAACGCAATTTGGAGGCTCCACCCTGTCTTATATCCGCTCATCCAAGCTAGACCCACGGGGATGCCACGAAAGCAGCAATTCGCTAAGGTCATAGATACTGAAGAAATGTTAATCCGGAAGCTATGGATCGCGTTGTGCCTGTTCGGCGCGGCTTCGCTCTCAGCGCAGCAGGCCGCTGAACTGCGCGTAGGCGTCAGCGGATCGGAACCGTTCGTCATCGTCGACCACTCGGGACGGAAAGGAATCGCCGTCGAAATCTGGCAGATGGTCGCCGCCCGGTCCGGATGGCGCTATCAGATGAAGGACTATCCCAACGTTCCCGAAGCCATGCGCGCGCTTGGCGCCGGTGAGATCGATGTTGCAATCGGACCAATCAGCATTACTGCCGATCGCGCGCAATACGCGCGCTTCTCTCAACCGTATTACGCCTCCCGATTGGCGATCCTCTCACGGACCGAACCTCACAATTTGTGGCGGCGCATCGAGCCCTTCTTCAGTCGATCGTTCTTTCTGGCCGTCGCCAGCCTGCTGGCCGTGCTTGCTGTGGTCGGGGCACTCATTTGGTTGGCCGAACGGCGCGGTGCGGACTCCCATTTCCCGCAAGACCCTCTGCACGGCATCGGCAACGGGATCTGGTTCGCCATCGTCACGATGAGCACGGTCGGGTACGGAGATATGGCCCCCAGAACAGTCCTTGGGCGTGCCGTCACGGGTGTGTGGATCATCATTTCGGTCATCGCCGCGACGTCGCTCGTCGCCGGTATTGCCAGCACCCTTACGCTTACCGGCATCAGTCTGGAAGTCATCACAACGGCAGACCAGCTTCGCGGACGGGCCGTGGCGGTTCTCGCTCGATCGCCGGGAGAAGCCTTTGCAACCCGGTATGGGGCTCGCGTACGCGGCGCGGATTCGCTCGCCGCTGCCTGCGCGTCGCTGGATCGAAGGGAAGTGGACGCCGTGATCTACGACCGGCCGCAGCTGCAATACTTCCTGAAACAGCGGAACGCCGACGGGATCGCGATCTCAGCGGCTGACTACGCGCCGCAAAACTACGGATTTGCGTTGAGCCTGAACTCGACCGTTCAACACGAACTAAACCTCAGCCTGTTGCAGATGGGCGAATCAGGCGCCATGAATCGCATCGTCCAACAGTGGCTGGGCACCGACTGAGGAAGGTCCACAGATTTACTAATCCTGCGATTCGTGGGTGTCCGCCTGAGACTTGGTCCCGCCCTGTTGACAGGCTGCCGACATAGCCTTACCATGCGAGTTGTGTGACCGAGTCGCTCACGTCGAGATCCTTCTTCACGCTGAGCCTCTAGAATCGAATCCGCAGGAGGCGCCGTGCGTCTCAGTTGGAGATACATGCGACGCTGGCTTTCTGTTCTGATTCTCGCGGTGGCCGTTTCCTCGGCGGCTTCTGACCGCGCTCCCGGTGCAAAGAATGTCGTCGTGTACCGCGAAGCGGGCCGCTACGGCGGATGGCCTGCTAACCACGGAATCTGGATTTGGGGCAATGAAATCGTGGTCGGCTTTGAGGCTGGCTATTTCCACCACAGCGAAGAACGCCACTCCATTGATTGGGACAAGCCTGCGGCCCATGTTCTGGCCCGAAGCATGGACGGTGGCGAGACGTGGTCCATTGAAAAGCCGGCGAGCTTACGGCCACCGGAGGGCACGAAGATCGCTGGTGTATTGGCCGAACCCGGTGGGAAGCCCGTGACCGATTGCCCGGGCGGAATCGATTTTACGGCTCCGGGCTTTGCCATGACCGTACGGATGGAAGACATCCATGTTGGTCCGTCGCGCTTTTACTACACGTACGACCGCGGGAAAACCTGGTCGGGCCCATACCGCGTCCCCAACTTTGGTCAAAAAGGAATCGCGGCGCGCACCGATTATCTCGTGAACGGAAAGCACGACCTCACGATGTTCCTCACCGCGGCCAAATCGAACGCCAAGCAGGGACACGTGATTTGCGTCCGCACGAAGGACGGCGGCAAGAGTTGGAAAATGCTTTCCTTTCTTGGCCCGGAGCCCGCGGAGAACGACAAGTCAATCATGCCGTCGTCGGTTCGGCTTTCGCCCAAAACCATCCTGACAGCGCTCAGGCATCCGCGGTGGCTCGAAATCTATCGGTCGGATGACGACGGCGCAACGTGGCATTTCCTCTCGAAACCCGTGCCGGACACGGGGGCGCACAACGGGAATCCGCCATCTATGGTTCGCCTCAAAGACGGACGGCTTGCGATCACCTACGGCTACCGGTCAGAGCCGTATGGAATTCGCGCCCGGATTAGCAAAGACGACGGCAAGACCTGGAGCGACGAGATCAATCTGCGCTCCGACGGCGGTGCATGGGACCTGGGATACACGCGCACAGTGCAACGGCCCGACGGCAAGATGGTGACCGTTTATTACTTCAACGATGCGCCGGATCGCGAGCGGTACATCGGAGCTACCATCTGGGACCCGGACAAAGCAGTTGCAAAATAAGGCACTCATGCAGTCGTGCCGATTGGCGGCCGCGGTGGCGTTCCTGGCGGCGCTCACACCCGCTTTCTCCCAGACTACTGACTGGTCGCAGTACCGCGGCCCAAATGCATCCGGTGTGTCAGACTCCAAAGGACTGCCGACCGAGTTCGG
>JBDTTK010000632.1:0-3203 GCA_039930685.1 Bryobacteraceae bacterium
GCGATCATCGACTCCGGCATCAACACCGTTGACTGCTCCTCCTGCGGACGCCTTTTCGATGCCGCCGCCGCAATCCTCGGTGTCCGTCTCGAATCCAACTTCGAAGGACAGGCCGCCATGCAACTGGAAGCGATCGCCGCGCCCGCGCAAGACGGATATCCGTTCGACCTCGACGACCGTGTCATCGACTTCCGTCCCGCGATTCGCGCCTTGGTCGACGAACGCGCCAACCCGGCGATCGCTGTCGGACGCTTCCACGCCACGCTTGCGAATGCCACCGCGGCCGCTTGCGGGCAAGCGCGCGCCAGTTCCGGACTCCGGCGCGTTTGCCTCTCAGGTGGAACATTCCAGAACGCGCTCCTCATCGGCCTCACCGTCGACAGCCTCCAGAGCCTTGGTTTCGAGGTCTACCTGCACGCCCGTGTCCCCGCCAACGACGGCGGCCTGAGCCTCGGCCAAGCCGTCATCGCAGCCCGGCGTCTGCGAAGTAATCACGTCGCCTTGGAGGCGCGACCGTAAGGTCGCCGCTCCACCCCCGGCTTTACACGACTCACCCGGCTCCAAGGCTGGATACAACCCCGAGCGTGAGCGAGGTCCATGTCCGCACTTCTCCTGCAAACTCAGCCACGCCCATTCCGTAACTCCTCCAGACGCATCCGAATCGTCCGCCCTACCGCCTCCGGACTCAAATTCGCCTTCACGAATTCGGCTCCCGCAATCGAAAGCCGAGACCGCAGATCCGCGCTCTCGGCCACCTGCTTCATATACGCCGCCGCCTGATCCACGTCCGCATCCGCCCACACGCTCACGGGGTCATACGGCGCGCAGCCCAGTCCAACCGGAATCAGCTTGTAATCCACAAGCAGCGAATTGTCTGCAGTCATGAAATCGAGGTTTCCGGAATACTTCGTCGCGATTGCCGGCTTCCCCAAATACATCCCTTCGGCCATCAACAGCCCGAATCCTTCCGACCGGTGCAGTGACACGATGCAGTCCGAACACCCGATAAGCCCGTACATCTCCTCGCGCGACAACGACGCATCGAGGATCCGGACCGCACCCGGCGCGCACGCCCGCTTCAACTCCGCGATGAACGCTGGCGCGCGATCCGCGTGGTTGACCTTCAACACCAATTGAAATCGCGCGTCTCCGCCGAATGCCTTCTCAAATGCTCGGACGGCGGCCAGCGGATTCTTTCGTTCGGGGACGCTCAGCACGTCGAATGCGAACAGGAAAAGGAACTTCTCCTCCGGAAGTCCGAAATGCGAACGCCCCATCCCTTCCGGAACCACCGGCGCCACCGCATAGGGCACACAGTGCACCGGAACCGTTGCAAGACGGCAAATCGCCTTCTGGCAGAATGTGCTCGACGTCCAGATCTCCTGGTACGGCGCGAAGGCGCTCTGCCATTCCTCAGGAAATTCATCCAGCTCCCAGGTCCAAAACCCAACGTTGCGCCGATTCCGGTAGAACGCATCGCCCAGCCGTCGCCGGACCAGTATCGCCTGGTCTGCATTGACGTAAATAAGATTGGTTCGGTACGGAAATTCGCGCGACATCGGGCCCACCGGACTCTCGTGCAGGCAGTCGATTCCCGTGTCATCCGCGCAGCGAAGGCTCATCGGAATACCGGTGGCGGCCAGCGCTTCGCGCGCGCCTCGCACCGTTTGGCCGATGCCGGTCTTGGCGTGAAAGTACCCCACCAGATTGACGCCGCTATCGTCCAGCGGGCCCGTTTCCCGGCCCTCGCGCCGCACGGAAAAAGGTGCCGGCTTGGCGAAAGCGGTAAGCCCGCTTCGAACTCGTACCGCGGTTTGCCGCATCCGGACCGCGGTCGACATTCCCCCCAGCAGTAGCCGGTACTTCAAGCGTGTACCCGCGTCCGGCTGGGCTCGCACCACGGACTGCCACAGCGCACGCATCGGCGCCAGGTGCTCCTCCGAAAGCCCGTGCTCTGCTTTCCCGTAAGTCAGCAGCCACACGAGGTAGCGGGCGCCGTCCCGCCCGTAAGGATCCGGAAATGACCGCTGTAATTCCGAACGCGATCCGTGAATCTTAGCTGCGAGCCGGGTCAATGCAATCCGCGGCCCGCCGCCGCCAACTTCCAAGGCACCCTCGCTGTCTCGGTGGGCGTCCGCTCCCTCTTGAGCCCCGGCCCGATGCTCCTGATGCACTCGGAGCGCCTCGGAGATAGTCGACAGAAATACATCGCCCAGGTCGTGCTCCACCCTCCCGCGCACAAGCATCCACTTCAGGAAACGGACATAGTTGCCGCCGAATAGGTCTGGCATCGAAGCCTGCAAATCGGTCCGCGTCCGATAGATTCGATACGCTAGCCGCGAAACACCCTGGTGCGCGGCGTCCCCCGCCTGTATCGCCTCGTTCCATACCCGCAGGAACGCGGCGTAGCCGTCCTCCGAAAACGGATCCTCGATCGTCGCGGCGAGTTCTGGCGCCTCGTGATGGATCGGCCGTCCCGCATCGGGAATCGGCACGCCATTCCGGAACTTCCCAAACACGTAGGGCCATCTTCGGCAAGTCAGATACTCCGCCGAAAGCAACTCTTCGCGATACGCTCGCAGAAGCTGGTGGGTCGCCTCGGGAAGGTCCCGCATTTCAAGGCGATTTTGGTAAATCGAAAGGCCGTCCTCTCGCTCCACGTCGAGGCCGCTGAAATGGAAAAATGCCAGCCGGGCGCCTGCGGCTTCGTAGCCTCGTTCACCGCGCGAGATCGCCCGGTGAGCAAGGTTCCAGTAGGCCACGTTGTAACCGGGATCCCTAAGCACGTGGACCCCTGCAAACATCCCCGGAACAAGGTCAATCCATTTTTGATCGACAAACAGACCGCGCGGCATGTCCACCACGCAGTGGTCGTACAGCTTCTGTTGCCACCACACGAGGAACGACTGCGCGTCGCTCGATCGTGCCAATGCGATGAAGCCGAGGTTGAAAGCGCCCGACCGCAGGATGTCCAACTCGCCCGGCCGCTTGCCGTCTTCGCTCGGACATGTCAGATGCGGCGTCAGCACGATGCTTGCCGAATCCAGCGCTTCGGTCACCGCATCGAGCGATGCGTAGAGCCGCACATCCGGATCAAGGTATACAACCCGGTCGAAGTCATACGCCGCGAAGAGATGCTCGAATGCGTAGGGTTTAACCGCCGTGCTCAGTTCGAGAATCGTGTACTTGAAGTGAAACCAGAG
>JBDTTK010000633.1:0-3200 GCA_039930685.1 Bryobacteraceae bacterium
TGACCCTACGACGGTTTAGCAAACCGCTGCTTTCGACCACTCAGCCACCTCTCCGGCGGTTTTGTCGAGCGACTTCTGGATTTTAACATAGGGGTCCGCGGAGTCGCTGCTTTTGAGCAATCGACCATATGAGCAGCCCACGAACTCCCAGGGTACGTGTCCCCTCTATGGCTCCTCCATCAGGTCCGTATACTGAACAAATGCGAATCGCCGGACGCCTTGCCGTCCTTCTTCTCCTCGTCATCAGTACGACTCTTGCCGCTGACTTCAAGACCGAACGCGTCTTTGGACCGGAGGTCCCCACGGGGCCGTACAAACACCCGGCGTCGATTTCGGAATTTGCCAACGGCGATTTGTACATCGTTTACTACGGCGGTAAGGGCGAATATGCGAACGACACTTCGGTCTATGGATCGCGATTGAAGAAGGGCTCGACTCAATGGAGTGCGCCGCGGGTGATTGCGCACGATCCGTTCCGGTCGGTGGGAAACGGCGTGGTGTGGCAGGCTCCGGATGGCGTGGTCTGGTTGTTTTATGTGGTGCGGTTCGGCAAAACCTGGTCCGACTCGCGGATCGGTGCGAAGATCTCGACCGACAACGCTGAGACTTGGTCCGACGCGTCGTTGATCGATTTGCAGCAGGGCAGTATGGTGCGGTGCCATCCCATCCTGCTGGCGAATGGTGACTATCTTCTGCCGGTGTATCGCGAGACAGGGAACGATCCGGAACTGGTGGCGCCCGACAGCGGGTCGTACTTCCTGCGCTACGACGTGAAGGCGAAGACCTGGACGAAGACGAACGAGATTCGTTCGAGGATCGGCAATATTCAGCCGGCGGCCGCAAGGGTGACGGATAGCTATCTGGTCGCGTATTGCCGTCGAGGCGGAACCTACGAGCCGCGTAAGGACGGCTACCTCGTTCGATCGGAGTCGCGCGATGGCGGCAAGACCTGGTCCGCCGGAACCGAGACGAAGTTTCCCAATCCGAACTCGGCAGTCGACTTCATCCGGCTGAAGAACGGCCACCTGCTACTGGTCTACAACGACAGCATGAATTCGCGGACTCCATTGACCGCGGCCATTTCCGAGGACGGCGATAAGACGTATCCGTTCCGGCGGAATCTCGCGGAAGGGCGTAACGACTTCGCCTATCCGGCGGCGATCCAGACTGCAGATGGCATGATCCATGTGGTTTACACTTCGGACCGGCGCGGCGTCATTCATCACACTACGTTCAGCGAAGAGTGGGTGAAGCAGACGAAGCGCTAACCGCCGAACGCGAGACGGCTGTACGCACCGGGCGAGACGCCGACGATCCGTTTGAAGGCGCGCGTCAAATGGCTCTGGTCGGCGAATCCGGTTTCAAGCGCGACGTGAGAGATCGCGACCTTTTTTCGTAAGAGAGTCATCGCGCGCGCGATCCGCACTTGCTTGAGGAACGCGTGAGGAGGCAGTCCGGTATGGGCGGCGAAGACGCGTGTCAAATGGAACGGACTTAGGCCGGTAAGCAACGCGAGGCTGGCCAGGTCCACTTTCCGGGCATAGTGCGCCGAGAGATAATCGCGCACCAGTTCGACAGCTCGGGTTTCGCGCTTGACTGGTTTGAGTGCCGAGGGCCTTCGGGCGTGCCGCTCAAGCAGGGTCGTGAGCAGGTCCAGGAAGAGGACTTGCTGCTCGACCAGATCGGCGGATTCCGTCAGTGAGCGGTGGAGTCGAACGAAGCGCACGAACGTGTCCCGGTCGTAGGTCACGGGCGCGGAGAATCCGGGCGCCTCTCCGCCTGACACCATTTCGTCGATGCCGAGATGGAACAGAGCGGGGTCGAAATTCAGGGCCAGGTAGTCGCAACCCTCCGGATGATCGGTGTGATTCGAGTGGACTTCGCCCGGCTCGACGAGGTTGACGCTGCCGACCCCATTCATATGGGTGGTGCCTCGGTAGTTCAGCGCGCCTCCGCCGCCGATATGGGCGCACAGGTGATACTCCTCGTGCCAATGGCGCGGAACGGTCCGGCGGACAGCGGTTCCGGCGTGCAATTCGATGCCATCGAACCCCATCGGGCGGTTGTACTCGATATGCGGTGTCCGGAGTTGGTTCGACGGATTCAAGGCGCTCGTCCTGCTCAGAAAAGGACGTTTCAATTGGCGTTCCGTTTCCTGCACACAGCAAGAATGTTCAATCCTTCGCGAGGCAAGGCGTGCGAAGTTCTGTTCCATATGTACGTTCCACGGACTTTCGGATTACGGAGATCCAGGCTGGCCGCCCTGGGAGTGCTCTTCCCGGTTATTGCGATCGCCGCGTTTGGCGCCGTCCCCCACACCACGGAGCGGACCGTCACCCAAATTGCCGACGGCGTTTACGTGATCATCCACAAAGACGTTTCGGACAGTTGGCCGGAAGGCAATACGACCGTGATCATTGGCGACCGCGGAGTGTTCGTCGTGGACGCGTGTTTCCTCACCGCATCCGCGAAAGAAGACATTGCCGAAATTCGCCGCCTGACGCCCAAGCCGGTACGGTATCTCCTGAATACACACTGGCATATCGACCACAACGCCGGAAACAGCGCCTACGTCGAAGCTTTCCCTGGAGTCGAGATCGTCAGTCAGTCGGCGACCAAACGCATCATGAGCGGAAAGAACCGGGGCGTTGCCGAGAACTGGGCGGCGCCGGATGGCCTACTGGCCAAAGAGATCGCCGGTCTCAAGAGCACGCAGGCGGGCGGCAAAGGTGATTTCGGAAAACCATTCACGGACCAGGAGAAGGCGGAATTGGTTCAGCAAATCGCGGATCGCCAAGTCCAGATGGCGGATTACAAGACGTACCGCTTCGCCACTCCCACGCTGACGTTTGAGCGGTCTTTGACACTCGACTTGGGGAACCGGATCGTCGAGATTCGCAATAACGGGCGTGCGACGACGGACGGCGATGCGTTTGTGTATTTGCCGAAGCAGAAGATCCTGGTGACGGGCGACATTGTCGTGTCGCCGCTGCCGTATACGGGTGGAAGCTTTCCTTCGGAATGGCGGAACACGCTGCGGATGATGGCGGCGATGGACTTCGCGGCTCTCGTTCCAGGGCACGGCCCAATTGAGCGCGACAAAACCTATCTCCATGAACTGATCGCGCTTTTGGATTCCGTGATCTCGCAAGTCGGCGAGCGCGTGACCAAAATGCGCTCGATGGCGATTGCACAGTTCA
>JBDTTK010000634.1:0-3195 GCA_039930685.1 Bryobacteraceae bacterium
GGGGGCGGGCTACGCCACCATGGGCGCCAGCGACCACAGTGGCGCGTTCGTGGAACGCGCCGAAATCTACGACTTCGTGCGCGAGAACGGAATCACTGGCTTCGCGACGGTATCGGGAGACCGCCACAGCTTCTGGGCCGGCCTGGCAGCGAAGTCGCTGCCGCCAAAACCATTCATGCCGGTCGGCGTGGCGTTCATTACCGGGTCGCTTTCGGCGCCCGGATTCGTCGAAGGACAGGAGGAAAAGCTCTCGAAGACGCACCCCTTACGGGCGTTGTTTCTCGGGCAAGGTCCGAACGATACGCAGCCGCAGCCAACCGTCAATCTCTTGTTGCGGCATGGCGTGCGATCGTGCCTTGAATACGCCAAGTCGGGCGATGTCGTGAAGGCTCGCGCGGTGTCGAATCCGGATTTGGCGCCGCATTTGTCGTTCGTGGACATGAGCGGACATGGATATGCCACGGTGCTGGCGACGAGCCATTCGATGGAGGCGGAATTCGTCTGCATTCCGCGGCCGGTGGAGCCGATCGAGCGGGAAGATGGGGGTCCGCTGGTCTACCGCGTCCGGCACCGGTGCTCGCTTTGGCGGAAGGGAGAGTCGCCGAAGTTAGAGACTCGTGTGGTGGAAGGGGATCCACGGTTCTCGCTGTAATCGAGAGGGTTTGGAGTCTCGGAGCACGTTCCCAAAGGATCGTCGATGTTAGACCCACGCGGTTAATCGCCGGGCTTCGCCGGCGTGTTCTTGTTTCTTCCCGCGTGTCATACTATCCAAGATTCCGTGGGAGGAACCGCTCGCATGATCCGCAACATCGTCTGGACCACTCTTTTGCTCGCCGTTTCCGCGCTTGCGCAGCCGCCACAGCAACAACAGCGCGGGAACGCCGCCAATCGCGGGGCGCAAACGGGGACCGCTCCGGCGGTGGCAAGTACGCCGCATGTACTGCCCGAAGAGAAGTCCGTGGTGACGCAGGGGTCTGTGCGCATCGGTGGGCAGGCGATCAAGTACACGGCTACCGCCGCCACGTACAACGTCAAAGGCGATGACGGCACGCCGAAAGCCACGTTCTTTTTCGTGGCTTACACGAGGGACGACGTCACCGACAAGAGCAAGCGGCCCGTATCCTTTATCTACAATGGCGGACCCGGTTCCGCTTCCTCCTACACGCACATGGGCCTTGGACCGCGGCGCGTCGTGCTGACGGATGACGGCTTCGGGATGCCGGCGCCGTACTCGATTGTGGAGAACGGCGACACGTTCCTCGACTCGACGGATATGGTGTTCGTGGATGCCATCTCCACGGGTTTCAGCCGGCCGGCTCCGGGCGAAGCGGGCGCGCAGTTCTATGGCGTGGCGCAGGACGCGACCTGGTTCTCGAACTTCATTTATCAGTACATCACGCGCAACGAGCGCTGGGCTTCGCCGAAATTCCTGATCGGCGAGAGCTATGGCACCACGCGATCGGCACAGCTTTCCTACACGCTGCAGCGCAGCCATCAGATCTACCTGAACGGCGTGGTGCTGCTGTCGGCGGTAGGCTTCGGCAACTGGGGCGGCGACGACCGAACGATCTTCTTCCTGCCGACGTTGATCTCGTCGGCTTGGTATCACAAGCTGCTCGCTCCGGACCTGCAGAAGCTTTCGGCCACGGAGATCGCGCAGCGGGCCCGGCAGTTCGCGCACGGCGAGTACGCGGCCGCGCTCGAAAAAGGCGATGAAATTGCGGCGGCCGACAAGCAGAAGGTGGTCAAAGAGCTCGCGCACCTCACGGCGCTTTCACCCAAGTACCTCGAACAGACGAATCTGCGCATTAGTCCGCAGCGCTGGTTCAAGGAACTGCTGCGCGATCGGCGTCAGACGGTGGGACGCATTGACTCGCGCTTTGTCGGCATGGACATTGATGCGGCCGGCGAGCGGAATGAATACGACTCGAGCCTTGCATCTTATGACGGAGCGTACGTGGCGATGTTCCAGGACTACGTTCACCGCGATCTCAAGTGGACCAGCGACATGTATTACACGCTCACCGCGAACGTCCGGCCGTGGGATCAGGGGACGCCGGGGATGCCGGCGGAATCGTTGCGGTCCGCGATGACGCAGCAGGGGCGCATGAAACTGCTGGTGCTATGCGGCTACTACGACGTCGCGACGCCGTATAACGGCATCGAGCACACGGTCGCGCATATGGGTCTGGAGCCGTCGATTCGCAAGAATGTCAGCTTCGCGTATTACGAAGCGGGACACATGATGTACATCGAGAAGAAGTCGCGCGAGAAGCTGCATCGCGATCTGACGGCGTTCATTACCAGCGCGGCGAAGATGGACGGCGCGGCGCAGTCAGGCGGGGCAGGGCAGTAGGCGTAGAGTCGCCGCTTCGCCTCAAATTTAGCGCGGCAGATCCGCGTCAGTCCGCGACGAAGACGACGTGGATTTCGCCGGGGCCGTGGACGCCTCGGACGAGGATCATTTCGATGTCGGCGCTGCGCGATGGTCCGGTGATGAGCACCATGGCGCTGCTTTGTTCTTCGGGCCGCGGCACGCGGGTGAACAGCTCGTTGAGGCCCGTGAGGAGTTTCGAAACCGGCACGATCGCGATGTGGCAGGGAGGCAGCAGAGAGATCATGCGCGGTTCGGATTCGGTCGCGAAGAGGACGAGCGATCCGGTATCGGCGAGGGCATAGGCGGCCGACGTGATGCCGCAGTCGGCCGTCGAGCACTCCTCGCGGAGGTCGCCGGTCCAGGCGCTGAGTCCGCTGGCGAGCACGGCTGGAGCCTGGGAGCAAACAGTGGAGCGTCCGGCTACGATTTCGTCGACTTGGACGCGCGCGGCGGCGTAGTCCGGGGCCTGGTAGACCTTGCCGCCCAGCTTTTCGAGCGCGGCGTGGAAGGAAGCGATGCGGTCCGCGAGGGGTGGGTCGTCGAAGGCGAGTTCGAGAGGCGGCGGCTCGGGGATCGGCTGTGCTTGGGATCTTGACAGCGCGGAACGCACCGCGCCGAGGATCGCGTCGCGGCTATCGATCATGCGCGTCTTCCTTGTTCTTTTGCCGTTCGCGCCATTGCGTGCGGAATGATTTTGCGGGAGGGGCGGGGAGGTCGCGTTCGGATAGCCAGGCGCCCGCTGGCCCGCGTTGGAGGATTGCGGGCAGCTTCTTGATCCAGGCGTCGTTCGCGGTTTTCGGCGCGAGGCCGGAGGCTAA
>JBDTTK010000635.1:0-3195 GCA_039930685.1 Bryobacteraceae bacterium
GGAAAACCTCGGTCGAGCGCACCGCGCAACTGCGACAGGTCTCGTCCGCGATCCCGTTGTGGGTGTCGGAATCGAAGCATGGCATGACGATGCCGGAACTGATCGCCCGTACCGGCTGGCGCGAGTCCGACTTGAGCAAAGAGATCAAGCCGCCGCTGGCGCAACTCGCGGACTGGATCGTTGCCGAGGCCTTCGTCAAGGGCCTCATCGACAGGGTTCGCGTGTCACTCGCCGCGTTCCATAAGAAGAGCCCGCTCGTCGCTGGACTCGCCAAAGAGGACATCCGGAGCCGCGAAGGCGTACCGGCCGCGCTGTTCGACGCGGCCCTTGCCAGCGCCAAAGATGTGATGGCGGAAGGCGACCTCCTCCGGTTGACCAGTCACAAAGTCTCTCTGAAGCAGGATGAAGAGGACGCAGTCCGCAACATCGAGGATCTGTTCCGGCAAGGTGGACTCGCCGTGCCCGCGCTCAGCGAAGTGCTCTCGAAGTCCGGAGTCGATCCCTCGCGCGCTCGAAACCTCCTGCAATTGCTCCTCAAGCAGGGCAAACTGGTCCGCGTAGGCGCCGACCTCGTCTATCACGCGGACGGCATCGCGCAATTGCGCGCGGCCCTCGCCGGTAAGGCGGGACAACGCTTCTCCGTTCCGGAATTCAAAGATTGGACCGGCGTATCGAGAAAATACGCGATCCCCCTGCTCGAATTCCTGGATCAGCAGCGGGTTACGCGCCGCGACGGCGATTCGCGGATCGTTCTGTAGCGGCCGCCTCCAAAATTCAAGCTTGACGATAGGCGAACAAAAGGCGAAAATACGCACTATGGCTCCGCAATCGCACGAGAACCTGGTCGGAATCGCGCGCCTCGCCGCGACGGCCGACGTGCTCGAATCCAAACGCCGCGTCGAATACCACCTGCTTCCCACCAGGCGCTTCATTAGCAAGTGTCCGAATGAAAAACTGCCCTTCCAATGGACCATCAACCCATATCGTGGCTGCGAGTTCGGCTGCAAGTATTGCTACGCGCGATACACCCATGAATTCATGGAGTTGCGTGAAGGCCGCCAGTTCGAGGAGCAGATCTACGCCAAGCAATGGAATCCTGACGCATTCCGCCAGGAACTGAGAAAGGTCCCGCTCGGTGACGGAATCGCCATCGGAACTGCGACCGACCCGTATCAACCCGCCGAACGACGGTTCGGAATCACGCGCGAGATGCTTCGCGTCATCGCGGGCGAAGGTAGTTGGAGGGTCTGGATCACCACCAAGTCGGACCTCGTTGTCCGCGACATCGACCTGCTCCGGCAGGCAATGCGGCGTAACTCCGTCGGCGTAATGATGACCGTGACTACGCTCGACGAAAAGCTCGCGCGCGCTCTAGAACCGTACGCGCCAAGGCCGGCTCTCCGCATCGACGCCGTCCGCCGTTTGCGTGAAGCCGGAATTCCCGCGGGCGTCGGGTGTTCGCCGATCCTTCCGCTGATTAACGACAGCGAACGCGGAATCGAAGGCGTCGCCCGAGCCGCCGCGACGGCCGGCGCATTGCGCTTCCATGCGAACCTGCTGTTCCTGTCGCCAAGCTCGTATGCGGTCTTTCTTCCCTTCCTGGAGGAATACGCGCCGGCCCTGGTCCGGCGGTACATAGAGCGCTATTCGCAGTCGGCCTACCTGAAGGGCGAGTATCCGAAGTGGATCGCCGAGCGCGTCGCCGCCATTCGGTCCCGCCATGGCTTCGCAGTGAGGCACGAGGAGTTCCTCCCCGAGGCATGGTCGACGGATACGCAACTCTCGCTGTTTGAAGTCGACAAACCCGCGCTGTCTCAGACTTTGCCGGAATACGTCGATAAGGCGATCTAGGGGGTTATGCTAGCCACGCGATCCGTTTTGGCCTCGGTCATCGACGCACACTCGAAGTGGTTGTCGCGTACCGGTGGACGCCGCGCCGACTTCACCGGCGTCACGCTGAACGACTGCACCTTCGTCGATCTGCGGCTCGAATCCGCCGTCTTTGTCGGAGCCACGCTGCTCGACGCCGACCTCTCCGGAGCCGATCTGTCCCGTGCCAATTTCGACCGAGCGGACCTCCAGCGCGCGCGGTTGACCGGCGCCGATCTCACTGCGGCGGAGTTGCTCAATGTGCAGGGCGGCTTCGCCTGGTTCGCCGACGCGAACCTCTCGGAAACCCAGATTCGCGAAAGTGACTTTGGCCGCGCCCAGTTTTCCCTGACCCGATTTCTTGACGCCAGAATCATGCAGTCCAGCTTCCGCGCGGCCCACCTGGAGCGTGCCTCTTTCCAGCAGGCCCATGTGTTTGATTCGGACTTTGGCGAGGCCAACCTGGAGCGCTCGAATTTCTACAACGCCCGCCTCCAGCTCTGCCGGTTTTTCGGTGCGTCGGCTAACGAGGCGAGCTTCACGGGCGCGAAGCTGGATAGCTGCGACCTGACCAAAGCCGACCTTACAGATGCCCGGTTCCGCCAAGCGGAATGCGCGCAAACCACCTTCGACGGAGCAAATCTCGACGGGGTCGATTTCAGGGAGGCTAAGTTCAAAGGCGGAACATTCCGGCGGACTATCCTCCGGAACTGCCGCTTTGGAGGTGCATCCCTGAAGGCGGTCGATTTCCGCGGCGCGGACCTCCGAAATGCCCGCGAATTGACACAGGACCAACTAGCCCAATGCCTGACCGATCCCTCAACGATCTTGCCCAATGGAAGCAAAGGGCCGTATATCCGGTTTTCCGGCGCGGAAAAGCCTCGCTAAGCGGAAAAGAACTCGTTTGAAAAGACGCGCTTGAGACGTGGGTCCCGAAGTGAGGCTGACGAACGAAGTCCCTAGGCGGCTGCCGCCACGGTCCGGGCTTTCCATTTGGACTGCGCCCGTTCCTTGCCCCAAGCCAGCAGTACCATCGAACCCACCACCGCGATCGTTAACAGCACGCAGGCCCAGTCCGGCAAGCGTTCCTTCCAAATCCCCAGCCAGCGCCCGTACACGATCTCGATATGCACCCAGTACACCAGCAGAGACGATGTGCCAAGCTGCCGGACCCAACTCCATGCCGATTGCCGCATGCCATACTGCGTCCAGACAAACGCCAGGCTGGCCCAAACCAACACCACGCCGAGCTTAATCAGCGGCAGCCCGGGGCTGTTCAGCCAAAATTCGCTCTTTGTGTAAAGTGTGTACGGAAGATTGGAGAAG
>JBDTTK010000636.1:0-3184 GCA_039930685.1 Bryobacteraceae bacterium
ATAGCCTAATGCGGCCATTGCGAGGGATGAAACAAGCCAAAAGGCGGGCCAGGCGAGTTCGAGCACAGCCTCCGAACGCGTCACGGAAACCAAATCGCGCCAGCGGACGGACTGGAGTCGCGGGTCCTCGAAAATGTCCTGCTCGGTGGAAGCGATCATATCCGCGCGATTGGCGCTCCGGGTTTCGTCCGGCATGCTAGGGAGCAATCGATGGGCCGCGCGCCATTTGAGCACTGCTGAGAAGTTAGCGTACAGGGCTGCGTAGATTCACCCAGTGTTGAGCGGGATCCATCATCGACATACCGGCGGCACTGATTTCGGTCACGCTATTGCGCCATCTCGATGGATTCGATATGGATGATGTCGCCGCCGCGGCTCTTTTCCAGTTTGCCGGTGACCGTTACTTTGTGACCCAGGTGCGGTTCGATTTTCGCGACGTCGGCGGAATAGATCATGACCTGCTTGGCGCCAACCAACAGCACCGGAATTGCTCCTGCCTTCAGACACGACCGCATGCAGGCCAAGTCGGCGGCCGCGGCGGCCGCGTGTTTCGCTCCGCAGCGCGACTCTAGGACCTGGCCTGTCCATGACTCTGCGAATCCGAACGCGGGGAGCAGCGCAACGACACTGGCAGTCGACAGAAAGCGTTTCACGGTACTTTCCTTTCGCACGCGGAAATGGGGCGACGTGAGCAGCCCGGAACCGACACTATATCCCGCCGGCTCGTGCCGCGCAATCGTCCGCCAATCCGGAGGCTCATTCAATACGCGTTGCATAGACCGCGCTCGCAGTATCCTAAGCAGATACCGTATGCACCGTTTCCGGCTATGCGCCGGACGCCTGAGAGGAACGTTTCTGTGCGATTGCTAATTGGCTTGTTGACGTTGGGTTCGTTTGCCGCCTGCCAAATGATGGGGCAGCAGATGGACGACGAGTTCGCGCGGCTGGTGAAGGAGTGGACCACCAAGCCCGAGTTCATGAGTCCGCTGGTCGACCATTTGCCGAAGGGCGGCGCCGTGCCGTCGCCAAAGGATGTCCTGGGGCATCATGTCGGCGAGCCGAAGAAGTTGACCTACTACGGCGATCTGCTGAAGTATTACCGGGCGCTTGCCGCCAAGTCTCCGCGGGTGAAGATCATCGAGACAGGCAAGACGGACGAGGGTCGCGATTGCATTGTGGTGATCATCGCGAACGACGAGACGATCAAGAACATCGAGACCTATCGCGGCTATCTCGCGCAGCTCGCGGACCCGCGCAAGATCAACGACGCCCAGGCGAAAGACATCATTGCGAAGGCGAAGCCGATCTATCACCTGATGGGCGGACTGCATAGCGCGGAGACGGGTCCGCCGGAGATGCTGATGGAGTTGGCGTTCCGTTTGGTGACGGAAGATTCGCCGCTGATCAAGAAGATTCGTGACAACGTGATCGTTTCGATCACGCCCGCCGCTGATCCCGACGGCCGCGACCGCTACACGGACTGGTATTACCGGTACAAGATTCACGAAACCAGCGAGCAGGACAGCATGGGCAGTCCGCCGTACTGGGGCAAGTACATCTATCACGACGACAACCGCGATATCAATTACTCGCAAATGCCGATGCGCACGCTGCTTAGCTGGTACTTGCAGTGGCATCCGCCGATCATGCATGAGCTGCACGAATCGGTGCCGTTCCTGTACACGTTCAGCGGGCAGGCGCCGCAGAATCCGACGCTCGATCCGATTCTTTATGGCGAGCTGCCGTGGTTTTCAAACTTTGAGATGTCGCAGATGACCAAGTATGGGATGCCCGGCGTGTGGACGCACGCGTTCGTGGACATGTGGTCGCCCGGCTACCTAGGCTTCATGTCGTCGAACCACAACGGGATGCTGCGCATGTATGAGACCTTCGGCAACGGCGGTGCGAATACCATGCACCGGCGCGTTTCCCCGCCTCCCGGAGCTGGTGGCGGCGGTGGCGGGCGCGGCGATCAAACGGTCCGCGAGTGGTATCGGCCGCTGCCTCCCTACAAGGAGGTCGACTGGTCGATGCGGAACAACACGAATTACATGCAGACCGGCGTTCTTTCGGGTCTGCAATTGACCTCGCAGTTTCCCGAGGTGATTCTCGAGAATTTCTACAAGAAGAGCCGCAACTCGATTGAGTCCGGCAAGAAGGATGCGCCGTACGGATACGTGATTCCGACCAATCAGGCGGACCCTACGCGCATCGCATTTGTCGCGGGCATCCTGCGCCTGCAGGGAATCGAGATCGGACGCGCGACGGCGGAAGTGAGGCTGAAGGAAGGCACGTTCCCCGAGGGCTCGTTGATCGTGAAGCGCGACCAGCCGTACGGACGCCTGGCGAAGATCCTGCTCGAGAAGCAGAACTTCCCGGATGCGAATCTGCGGACCTACGACGATGCCGCCTGGACCATGGGCCTGATGACGCATACCAAGATCGTCGAAAGCGCGGACGCGTCTATCCTCAATGTCGGCGTGGCGCCGGTCGAGAAGTACGAGCCGAAAGGCACGATCGGCGCGCCGGGCGCCTCGTTCTACGCCGTGCTGGACGCGGGTTCCGCGAACATGGTGACCCTGCGCTATCGATTAAAGGACGCGAAGGTGCAAGTGGCGGAAACCGCATTCCAGTCCGGCGGAAAGACGATTCCGGCCGGATCCTTCGTCGTGCCGGGGAGCGAATACGCAAAGCTGAAGGCCGCTACCGAAGCCCTTGGGCTAACGGCGGTTGCGCTGGACTCAGCGCCGGGAGGGAAAGTGCACGACGCGGATCTTCCGCGGCTCGCGATGTTCACAACCTGGGGCAACACGCAGGAAGTGGGCTGGGTACGCTACGCGTTTGACCGGTACGAAGTGCCGTTCGACCTGATCTACAAAGAGCGAATCAAGCAGGGAAACCTGCGGGCTGCGTATGACGTGATCCTGATTCCGCATCAGGGCCGGAATGCGAAGGGCCTGGTGTACGACATCGAGCCCAAGAAGACTCCGATCGCCTATACAAAGACGGCGGAGTTCAAGTTCCTGGGCGACTACGGGTCGTCGGAGGACATCACGGGCGGCATGGGTCTGCCGGGCGTCGAGGAGCTACAGAAGTTCGTCGACGAGGGCGGACTGCTCATCACGCTGGGATCGGCGACCGAGTTTCCGCCCGCGTTCGGCCTGACGCGCAAGATCGACGCGGG
>JBDTTK010000637.1:0-3174 GCA_039930685.1 Bryobacteraceae bacterium
GCACCTTCACGGGTGCACGGACCGGGTTAACGGACGGGAGGTTTTTTATTCGAATCCGGCCGTGCGGCGCACCGGGGAGAGCGCGCGGGGGTCGTTCATCGCGACCGGCATTCAGTCGAGTTTTCCTGTGGCGCATAGCAGGGTCGCCAGTTCGCCAGTGAATTTCGCGTGGTCGGTGCGCGACGGAGTGGGCCGGGTGGTAGTGGAAGACACCGATCGCACATCGGGCATGACCTGGAGGGACGAATTCATTCTGCGGGGAAGCTCCTCGGTCCTCGAGCAGCGGGTGACCCTGTACAACGGATCGTTGAGCAGGCGCGGCTACCACTGGTGGGCGAATGCCGCGATCGAGTTGGACGATCCGCAGCTACGGATCGTGTATCCGGTCAAGTGGATGCTGCCGCATGGGGACGGTCCAATGACGCCTTGGCCGATTAACGAGTCAGGGGTCGACCTGAGCCATATCGAGAATCACAAAGTGCCTCTGGGGCTGTTCGCGCACGGCTCCCGCGAACCATGGATGGCGATTTACAAGCCGAAGTTTCGAAGCGGCATCGCCCATTATGCGAACGCGGATCAAGTGAAAGGCAAAAAGATCTGGGTTTGGGGGAACTTAGACAAGTACGTCCTGGAGAATTTGACCGAGAAGTTCAACTCGTATGTCGAAATGCAGGCGGGTGAGTTCGAGACGCAGCCGGAGTTCGAGTTTCTGTTACCCGAGGAATCCAAGACGTTTTCGCACTACTGGATCGCGTTCCGCGATCTGGGCGGCATCTCGCGGACCACCCTCGACGTTGTCCTGAATCTGAGCCGCAGCGGCAAGAGCGTCACGGTGGAGTTGAACGCGACGCATCCAGTCCGAGGGGCGACGATCCGGCTGGCAGCCGGCGGGAAGACGATTTTCGAGGAGCGGGCGGATTTCGATCCGAGGACTAAGTATGCAAAGACGCTCGATGCGGCGCCGTCGAAGCTAACGGTCGATGTGGTGGACGCCGGCGGCAAGGTGTTGTTGCACCATATCGAAGGCGAGTACGATTCGACGCCTTTCGATAAGAACGCAAAGAATCCGGAACCCACCAAGCCCGGCGACTCCGACTCCGAGGACGCGACTCTAGCGCGCGGCGCCTATGAGGAACAGCGGGATGAATGGCCGTCGGCATGGGACGACTATCAGGCCGGGCTAAAGAGGACCCCAGGGTCGACTAAACTGACGTTGGCGGCGGGACGAACGGCGTTCACGCTGAACCGATACGACGACGCGATCCGGTTGTTGGGTCGGCTGGCGGAAGGCAGTGCGGAGGCGGCGTGGTATTACGGCGCAGCCCTGGCGAGCAAGTCCAATCGGGTTCCGGAGGCGAAGGCGGCGTTGAGCCGGGCGACGAAGGATCCGGCGTATGCGAGGGCGGCGCGGCTGGAGTCGGCTTTGCTCACAGCGCGCGAGCAGGGTGAATCGGGCCAGGCTGAGGCAGTTCGCATGCTCAAAAATTTGGCAGCGGAGCCTGGGGCATCCCCGCGGATCGGAGCTTTCGAAGTCGCCATGCTGCGGCGTGCGGGCCAAATGGAGGAAGCAAGGAAGCGGCTCGCGTTCTGGCTGGCGGAGGATCCGGCGAACGATGTTCTGCGGGCGGAGCGGTCTTTCCTCCGGTCCGCGGACGATGCTACGGCAACAGCGGACGACGCCTCGCTTTGGCGACACCTCGGCGGAGATCCCGAACGCGTGCTGAACGTGGCGGAAGCGTATCGGCAACTGGGCGACTGGAGCACGGCGATCCGGGTCCTCGAGCGGAGCTATCCGGAGGTGCCCTCCACGGAGCGCGAACCCGGCTCCGTACTGCCGCAGGACAACCCGCTGGTGGCGTACTACCGCGGCTTCTGCCGGCTGCAGCTTAGCCAGAGTCCGGGGCCGGACTTCAAGACGGCGAGCACTCTTTCCACGCGCTATGTGTTTCCGCACCGCGAGATCTATTTTCGAGTGCTGGGGGCGGCGGTCGCGCAAGATAGCCGTGACGCCGTGGCCCATGCGCTGCTCGGCGATCTTTACTTCGACTCGCTGCAAACGGATCAGGCGATCGCCGAATGGAGGAAGGCCTGGGCATTGAAGCGCACCCTTCCGGCGCTCACCCGTAATTTGGGCCGAGCGCTCCTGGACGTGGCAGGAAACCGGGCGATGGCGGCTCAAGTGCTGTTGGAAGGACGGCGGACCGATCCGGAGAATTCCGACATCGCGCAAGCCTTGGCGCGACTCAACGCTCCTGAGCCGAAGGCGGACGCAAATCGAAAGCCGGATCCAGTGGCTGCGGTTTCCAAAGCGAACGCAGCGACGGATCTACGCGTAGAGGCTCCCAAGGGGGATCTCGCGGAGCGCGCGCTGGCGAGGTCGGCCACCGATCCGGAGGGCGCGGCAGCACTCTTCAACACCGATAACTTCCCGCAGGAGAAGCAGCCTGACGGAGTACGAAGGGCGTACATTGAAGTTCAACTCCAGCGGCTGCTGGCTCTCGCGCATGGGCGTAAATGCGAAGAGGTGTTGGCTCGTCTTGAGAAACTCGGCGACAACGACGCCGGTCTTGCGTTCACGCTATACGGCTTTGGCTCCTTCATGAAACCAGCTCATTTTCAGTTCTACACGGCACTGATCGAGAGTAAATGCGCCAACGAAAAGGCGGCGCAGAAGCGTTGGCGAAAATTGAGCAAGCTCAGTGCGGCAGCCGATTCGGCGGAATACGCATTTCCCTACCTCGCGGCAAAACGGCTCGGCGACGCGGATGCGATGCCTAAGATCGAGGCCGCGATTCTGGCAGTAAAGAAGTCCGCCGGTGAACACGCGACTCCCGTACAGCTATTCACGCAGGGAGCGCTGCTGTTGGGAATCGGCAAGAGGGACGAGGGGGAGGCGTTGCTGCAGAAGGCGCTGCAGGACGGCGATCCGTGGGTGCAGTATCTGTGCCTCACGGAGATGGTGGAGGCGTCGCGTCGATAGCGGGGTGTTCGATCGTCGCGACCGTTATCAACTCTTGGCGGTTCCATCCCGGTGATGCGCAGCACTTTCGCGAGTGCGAAGCGACACCATCGACTGGGGAAGGCGGCGTTTTGCGAAACGAAGCCAGAATGGGCGGGTGCGCCCGACGAGCCGCTTTGCGAAACGAAGCCAGAATCCGGGGATTTCGAAGCGAA
>JBDTTK010000638.1:0-3161 GCA_039930685.1 Bryobacteraceae bacterium
TTACGGCGGGCGGAACGTTGCCGGCGCGTTGGGCCGTGCGAAGGCGCGCGACGGCACGGTTCACTTCGCTGACAAGATCGCGAACCCGCATATTGTGGTCGAACTGTTCGCGCAAGTCGCCGAGGGTCACGCCGGATTTCGTGACGCGCGGATCCTCGATCACCGTGAACGGCTGGGTCGAGGTCCATGATCCGGAGGTGAGGCGGACGGAGTACTTGCCGGGGACCGCCATCGGTCCGTTCGGACCTTCGGGGCGATTGGCGCTTTGCCAGGGGCCGGGGTAGCGAAGATCCCAGGTGAAGCGGTGCATGCCGGGGTTCTTCGGGAGCCGCGTGGGTCCGCCGCGCTGACGGAAGCCGCCGCTTTCGTCGTCATCGGCAGGAGGGGCCTCAGCAACGGGGCGCTCCTCGCCGGTGCCCGCGCTGGTGAACTTGCGGACAACTTTGCCGGCCGCATCGAGAATCTCGATGGTGATGTCGGCGGGCGGTGCGGACGCCAGGTAGTAGTCGATGGCCGCACCGGGAAGCGGATACTGAAGGCCGGCGCCGCCGCGTCCGCCGCGAGCAGGCATGCGAACCGCTTCGCGCGGTGCGTACAGTGCCGTCTCAGAGCTCGCAAGCTTGTCGGTGAGCTGATGGAGCGGCGTCAGGTTGTCGAGGATCCAGAAGGAGCGCCCTTGCGTTGACAGAATGAGGTCCTTGTGGGCGACCTTAATGTCGGTGACTGGGGTGACTGGCAGATTCAGTTGGAACGACTGCCAGTGCGCTCCGTTGTCGAAGGAGACGTAGATGCCGAACTCGGTGCCTGCGTACAGCAATCCGGCGCGATCGGGGTCTTCGCGGACTACGCGGGTGGGCTCGTCGGCGGCGATGCCGTTGGTGCCGTCGGTGAGGCGGGTCCAGGTTTTTCCAAAGTCGTCGGTGCGGTAGATGTAGGGAGCGAAGTCGCCGAGCAGGTAGCGATAGATCGCGACGTAGGCCGTGCCGGCGCGCTTCGGACTTGGTTCGATGTTCTGTACGCGTCCGCCGGGAAGGAGGCCCTTGGGCGTCACATTGGTCCAGGTCTTGCCGTCGTCGCGCGTCACGTGCACGAGTCCGTCGTTGGATCCAGTCCAAATCAGGCCTTTCTGGACGGGCGATTCGCGGATCGCGTAGAGCGTGCTGTAGACTTCTTCGCCGGTGGCGTCGCGGGTGATGGGCGTGCCGCTGGCTTCCTGCGGCTCACCGGGCGGATACGCGGTGAGGTCGGGGCTGATCTTTTCCCACGTAATGCCGCCATCGCGCGAGCGGTGTAGATACTGCGAACCGTAATAGACGACGCGATGATCGTGCGGGGAGAGGTCCATTGGGGAGACGCGCTGGAAGCGGTAGATGAGTTCGCCGCCGCCATTTCCGTATAGCGACTGGGCTCCGACCCAATAGCGCGCCTCGTTGCTGGTCCGCATGTCCTGGCGGCTGAATTGGCCTTTGCAACTTCCGTAGACGATCTCGGGATTCGTAGGATCGGGAAAGATCGGACCGGTTTCGCATCCGGGGCCGGAGCGGAAATCCTGACCGTTCTCGAGCGGAAGGCTGGGCGCGATCACGGTGCTGTTATCCTGCTGCGCGCCGTAAACCAGGTACGGGAATTGATTGTCGACGGCAACTTGGTACATCTCGGCGGTCGGCTGATTGGATTGCGTGCTCCAGGTGCGGCCGCCGTCTAGCGAGACGTTTGCGCCGCCGTCATTGGCCTGAATCATGAAGTCGGAGTTCTTGGGATTGATCCAGACGTCGTGGTTGTCGCCATGCGGAACTCGCGCCGAGCGGAAGGTCTTGCCGCCGTCGGTGCTCTTGAACCAGCCTTCGTTGCCGACGTAGACCACGCCGGCGTTGTTCGGATCCACGCCAAGCGTGTTGTAGTAGAACGGCCGGGTAGACAGGTTGCCGGAGGCGTTGATCAGAGTCCAGGTCGCGCCCGTGTCCTCAGAGCGGTAGAGACCAGAGCCGGGCTTGGCTTCGATCAGGGCGTAAATGCGATTCGGCTTTGCATCGGAGATGGCAACGTTACTGCGCCCGAAGAGTTCGTTCGGCAAGCCGCCGCCGAGCTTCGTCCAACTGTCGCCGCCGTCCGTCGACTTGTAGATGCCGCCTTCCTTCGCGCCGCTGACGATGGTCCAGGGCTTGCGGAGTCCGTGCCACATGGTCGCGAAGACAACCTTGGGATTTCCGGGCTGGAGTTCGAGATCGGCGGCGCCGACTACATCAGAAACGAACAGCAGGTTCTTCCAAGTCTTGCCGCCGTCGTTCGAACGATAGACTCCGCGTTCCTTGTTGCCGATGAAGGGATTTCCAAGGGCGGCAACATATACGAGGTCCGGGTTTGTGGGGTGAACGCGAATTGTCGAGATCTGCCCCGCGTCGCGGAGGCCGATGAAAGTCCAGGTCTTGCCAGCGTCGGTCGATTTGTAAATGCCCCGGCCAATCGATACGTTGCTGCGGATCTTTGACGACCCGGTGCCTGCATAGATGATGTTCGGATCGGACAACGAAACTTCGACTGCGCCCATGGACGCCGCGGCGAAAAAGCCGTCGGAGATGTTGGCCCATGAATAGCCCGCGTCGGTGGTCTTCCAGACTCCGCCGCCGGTCGAACCCATGTAGAACGTGCGGGGCTGCGACGGGATGCCGGTGACCGTGGTGACGCGGCCGCCACGTTCCGGACCGATCATGCAATAGCGCAGTCCAGACCAGAGGTCCGGCTTGAAGGTGGTGGAGTCGGTAGCTCCATAAATGGCGATCGCGGCGGCGATCGCCGCGACAGCGGCGACGCAAGAGGCATGGCGGTGGAAGATCATGTTTCGTCCTGTCTGTCCAAGGCAGTTCCGGGCGGTGCCGACTGGTAGTGGATGTTTTTCGATTCTAACCCGCAGGCGGACCGGCGTCAGATCCACTGCGGCGATGATTCGCGCGATTTTTGGTCCGCACCAACCGGTGCGGTGGTTTTCGGCCACATCCGGCGCTACTTTGATGAAGTTAAAGTGTTCGAACTCTGTCAGTTAGAGAATGGTCCCTGATTTGCAATTACCTCTGTGAACATATTGGAGGTTCGCCATGTTTCGAACATCATTTCAACGATCTTTTCTGCCGGGGCTGGTTGCTGCGCTGGTACTAATGACGTCG
>JBDTTK010000639.1:0-3158 GCA_039930685.1 Bryobacteraceae bacterium
CCGATGGCAAGCGGGTCCATAATAAGCACCACCACAGGGTGGAAGTACCAAGGCCCTAATCTTCGTGGGGAATATGGTAAATGATCAGAATCCAAACACTGCTCGTCCTCTTGACCTTCTCAGTGCTCTGCTACGCGCAGAACGCCAGCCTCTCAGGCTTTATTAAGGATCCGTCCGGCGCTCCCGTGCCAAAAGCTGCGGTAGATGCCCGCAGCCTTGAGACGGGCGTGAAGCTCCAGACGGTCACGAATCAAGCGGGCGTGTACTCGTTTCCCTCCATCAGACCCGGTTCCTACACGATTGAGGCTTCCGCCCCCGGGTTTCAGAGGGCATCGGTCGCAACCCTACGCCTCGATGTGGCTCAGCCGGCAACGCTCGATTTGACGCTCAAACTAGGAGAGTCGAAGGAGACGGTCACGGTCACGACATCCGGAGAGGCTGTGAGGTCCGCTGACGCGAGTGTCAGCACCGTCATCTCGCGCGAGTTCGTCGATAACCTGCCCATGAACGGGCGCAGTTTCAATACACTCGTCGAACTGGCCCCGGGCACCGTCACGATGCCGGTAAACGAGAATTCCCGCGGCCAATATGCAATCAACGGCCAGCGCGCGGATGCGAACTACTACTCCGTGGACGGCGTGAGCGCCAACCTCGGCAGCGGCGCGTCTCAGGCTCCCGGACAGGGCGCTAGCGGGTCCACAGTCGGCGGGACCTCATTTGGCGGCACGAACAATCTGGTTTCTCTCGATGCGCTACAGGAGTTCCGCATCCTGACCTCTACCTACGCGCCGGAGTACGGCCGGACTCCCGGCGGTCAGATTTCGGTCGTTACGCGCGGGGGCAGCAACGAGTTCCATGGCGCTGTTTCGGACTACTTCCGCAACGACAAGCTTGACGCCAACGACTGGTTCCTTAACCGGCAAGGCCGGCCGAAGGCGGCTTCCCGCCAAAACGACTTTGGCGGCGTGATCGGTGGACCGATCATCAAGAACCGCACCTTTTTCTTCTTCTCGTATGAGGGGCTGCGACTCCGGCAACCCAACACGCTACAGACCGACGTTCCCTCGAACGAGCTCCGGGCGCTGGCTCCCGCCGCCATTCAGCCGTACCTCGCCATGTTCCCGGTGCCCAGCGGCCCAGAGTACTCCGACGCCAAAACGGGAAACGGCACCGGACTCGCGCCTTTCCTCGCGACGTACTCTAATCCGACGACGTTTAACGCGCCTTCGATCCGCATCGACCACACCATCACGGAACGACTGCAGATATTCGGCCGCTACAACTGGGCTCCGTCCAATGGCGGCACGCGCGGGTCGGGCAGCGCGGCCAACGTCCTCACGCAGTTTGATTCGCGCACGCAAACCGCGACCTTCGGTCTTGTCGGAATCATCCGTCCGACCATCACGAACGACCTGCGCGTCAACTACAGCACTTCCGGGGGCCAGCGTCACGCGATTATCGACGACTTCGGCGGCGCGAAACCGCTCCCCGATTCCCAGCTTTTCTTCCCCGGCTACGACACGACAAACTCCTTCGTCACCCTGCGAGTGCTTACCGGAACCCAGGTTTCCGTGTCGAGCGGGAACCTCGCAAAGAATATATCCCAGCAGTACAACGTGATCGATAATCTCAGCGTTGTCAGAGGCAAGCATCAGCTAAAGTTCGGAGTGGATTGGCGATACTACAACACGGATCTGCGTAATGCGGTTGTGCAGAACATCATGCAGTTCAACAATACGGGCTCGCTCGGCGCAGTCGCCGGCACGGTCCTCTCCGGCCTCGGAACTTCCATCCTGTCTCGCAATGCTCCCGCCAATATCCTTTTCAACAGCGTGAGCTTCTATGCCCAGGATGTGTGGAAGCTCGGCTCCCGCGTTACGCTCACCTACGGCTTCCGTTGGGATCGCAATACCGCTCCTTCGTCCGGCACGACCGACTTCATTGCCGTCCAGCCGTTCACCTCGCCGGATGCGCTCGCCGTGGCACCTGCGGGAACGCCTGTGTATTCGACCGGCAATTCCTTCTTTGCTCCTCGCGCCGGCATCTCCTGGCTCGCCAACCGCAGCCCCAAGTGGACCACCGTCGTCCGAGCGGGCGGCGGCAAATTCTATGACACCGCCTACGGCTTCATGATCAATCTTCTTGCGGGACGCGTCTTCGCTTCGAACACCGCGCTCGTCAATGTGCCGATGCCCCTTTCGCCGACGACGCCGCTGCCGCCGTTCGCTGTCACTGCGCCGTTCGTGAACTTTACCGGAGTAAATCCCAACCTCACACTGCCGCGCACCTGGCAGTGGAACTTCGCCGTCGAACAGTCCCTTGGCGGATCTCAACTGCTCACCGCCACCTACGTCGGGTCTGCCGGCCGAGGCCTGTTCACGCCGGATCTCTACAACGCGGTCAACCCAACTTTCCGCGGAGCGACCATTCTTGGCTCGAACAGTTCGAAGAGCGACTACAACGCCCTTCAGGTCCAATTCGAGCGGCGCTTCTCGCACGGCTTCCAGGCGCTTGCCTCGTATACCTGGTCGCACGCGATCGACACGGCGTCGAACGATACAGTCTCGGTGATCCGACCCCAGAACTACTGGTATGACATGAATCGCGGCAACGCCGACTTCGATGTCCGCCACCAGTTCAACGCTGCCTTCGTCTACCAGCCGCCTACTCCACAGTTCGGCGGAAAGATCGTGAAGGGCATCTTCGGAGGGTGGTCCATCGATCCCTTCCTCCGTGTCCGGACCGCGCTGCCCGTTGACATCATCAACTCGCGGAGCGTCGGCAACACGACGTTTGCGTCGCGCCTGAATCTCGTTCCCGACCAGCCGCTCTACATCGACGACGCCTCGGTGCCCGGCGGCGTGCGCTATAACTCCAAGGCGTTGACGATCCCGACCGGCTTCGCGCAGGGAACCTTCGGACGTAACATCTTCCGTGGATTCGATTTCTGGCAGATCGACTTCTCCCTGCACCGCACGGTTAAGCTCACCGAGCGCTTCCGGCTGCAGGTCCGCAGTGACTTCTTCAACGTCACCAACCACCCCAACTTCGGAAATCCCAGCGGGACCTACTCGACGGCGACGACTTTCGGAACCTCTACCGCGATGCTGGGACGCGCTCTGAACTCGACGGCCGGCGGCGGATTCAACTCGCTCTAC
>JBDTTK010000640.1:0-3139 GCA_039930685.1 Bryobacteraceae bacterium
AATACGGCTTCGCCACATTGCTTTTCGCCGGCGCGGCGGCGCCTGCGGCGAAAAGCTTTTCGAACATCCCCAAATTGACGTTCATTATTGCCGCGGCAGGTACGGAGGGCCCGACCGTTCCGAGCAGATCCTTGAACTGGAGCAGTGCGTTCCCGGCTGTGGACCGGCGCTCTTCGTGTTTCGACGCTTCCGTTTCGAAACGATAGTGCATTGCTTCGAGGCGGCTCACGATCGTGCGAATGTTTTGGCCGGCTCGATGCATCGTTTCGTACGCTACCGCGAGTGCGTCGGCCGCGTGCGCCGCGGTCCGAACCTCCGCGCCAAGCGCCACCAAATCGCGCCAGACCTTCTCGTGCTCGCCGGCCAGGTAGCGGTCGAAGTGAGGCAGAGCCTTTGCTTGTTTGCGCAGGAACGCGATGCGCTCTGCATGATCGCGCGGAAGCGCTTTGCCAATCAGAGAGCTCGATACCGTCTTCGCGGGTTTGGAGGGCGGCTTTGCGGTTGGCTTTGAATACGGCTGCGCTTTCCAGCCGTCCCGATACACCATGGTGAGAGCGTTCTTCGCGCCGCGCTGGATTTCAATCGGGCGTTCGGCGGCGATCACTATGTTCGAGAAAGGCCACCAGAGTCCCGCATCCGCGGCGGCTTGCCAGACCGCGGCGAGAGTGTCCGGAGGAGGTGTTCCGTGCCGGCCGGCGAGTTCTTCGTCGCGGGCCATGTCGGTGTAGCCGTAGTCGTCAACACTGGACTTGCCCATCAACGACCGAATCGCTTCGGCCCCGGCATACAACGCCCCGTAGGCGAGGATTCCGTCGCCGAAGTGGCCGAACACCTGCCGCTCCTCGGCCTGCAGCGGCTCAAAGGCCGGATCCATTGTCGTGTAATGGCCGGTCGCCGAGTCACCTGCGGCCGAACGGACGAAGTCTACCCGCGCCATCTTCACCTGCACCGGCAGCAACTGCTGCGGATTTGTTGGAATCGCGTATCCGGCAGCCTGCCATCTGCCCACCGCCGCCTCGGCGGCAGGCCAGTCGGCGACGCCGAGTCGTGCGAGCGTCGACTCCTGGACGGATTTCAGACGCGCCATCGAGTCGGTCCGCTGCCGCGCGAACTTGACCATGCCGGCGATCATTTGGTCCTGCCGTTCGACTAACGCGGCGAAGGCCCAAAGCGCCTCAAGCGGCGAGTCGTACCAGAGAACGCGTTCGGGGGGCAGTAATTCCGCGGCCGTGTATACCCGCCGAATGGCGCTTTCGGCGGCGGCATGGTCGACCGGTTCGGTGCTGAGGAGGCGGGCGCGCCAGCGATCAGCGAATTCTCGGGCAATCGGCATCGCTCACAGTCATATCATCGGAACGCTGCCGGTTGCTATCGAAAAGTGGCGAAAAATAGACCCTAGCGCGCGAGAGACTTGATCTGAAAGTACTCTTCCAGGCCAAATTCGCCTAATTCGCGGCCGACTCCGCTCTGCTTGTATCCGCCGAACGGAGCGAGCGCGTTGTACTTGCCGCCGTTCACGTCGACCTGGCCGGTCCGCATGCGGCGGGCGACCCGCATGGCGCGGTCGGCATCGCCGGACCAGACTCCGCCGGCGAGTCCATAAATGGTGTCGTTGGCGATGGCGACAGCTTCGTCTTCGGTGTCGTAGGGCAGGATCGAGAGGACCGGTCCGAAGATCTCCTCCTGCGCGATGGTCATCTGCGACGCGACGTCCGCGAAGACGGTCGGCTGCACGAAATAGCCTTTGGCGAAATCTCCGCGGGCCCCGCCGGCGACTAGCTTTGCGCCTTCCTGCTTGCCTTTCGCGATGTAGCCTTCGACTCGCTCGCGCTGGGTCGCGGAGATCAGCGGACCGAGCTTCGTCGCCTGATCGAGCGGATCGCCCATGGTGAGTCCGCTGACGGCCTTTACGGCGATGTCGATGGCGTCCTGCTGCTTCGCGCGCGGGACGACCATACGGGTCCAGGCGGAGCAGGTCTGGCCGGAGTTCAACATGGAGTTGCGTGCGCCGACGGTGATGGCCTTTTCGAACGGCGCGTCGTCGAGAACGACGAAGGCGGACTTGCCGCCGAGCTCCAGCGTGACCTTCTTAATGCCTTCCGCGGCGAGCACGCCAACCCGTTTTCCCGCACGCACGGATCCGGTGAAGCTGACCATATCGATTTTGGGATGTGAGGCGATCGCTTCGCCGACGACAGGTCCGTAGCCCGTGACGATGTTGAGGAGTCCAGCGGGCAAGCCGATTTCAAGGCAGACTTCCGCTAGCAGGAAGGCGTTGAGCGGCGCGACTTCGCTCGGCTTGAGGACGACGGTACAGCCGGCGGCGAGCGCGGGCGCGACTTTCGCCATGATCTGATGCAGCGGGTAGTTCCAGGGCGTGATGGCGCCTACGACTCCATAGGCTTCGCGGATCACGAGTGAGTTCCCGATTTCGCGCTCCAACGGAATCTCGCGGATCAGCTTCGCGTAGGAACCGGTGACGGCGACAGGGAGCCCCGCCTGAACGGCGGTGGCGATTCCGATTGGCGTGCCGACTTCCTGCGCGATGATGTTCGCGATCTGTTCGGCGCGCTGTTTGAGTCCGGCTGCGAGTTTCTCAATCCACTGGGCGCGTTCCTCAACCGGAGTCTCGCTCCAGGAGGGGAAGGCGCGAGCGGCCGCGTCCGCGGCGCGGTCAATGTCGGCGGGCGTTCCCTCGGGGACGCTGCCAATGACTTCCTCAGTCGAAGCGGAAAGGACGTCGATGGAGCCGGTTCCCGCGGGCGTCTGCCATCCGCCGTCGATGTAGAACTGCGTGTAGCGATGCATAGATAAACCGTCATTATCGCAGCGGAACCGCCGCGCGTTAGCCAGTAGATAGCGAAATTGCTCAAAGCCGCGTCGACCGCTCGCTTCGTTTACGGCACTTCGCGCTGCGAGCGCCTAGGCGATGATCTTCTCGGCAACTTCACCGTGGACATCGGTGAGGCGATGGTGGCGTCCGCCGTAGAAGTACGTCAGCTCTTTGTGATGGAACCCCAGCAACTGCAAAATGGTCGCGTGCAGGTCGTGGATGTGCATGCGGTCTTCGGTCGCGTAGTAGCCGAAGTCGACCGTTGAGCCATACGAGAAGCCAGGCTTGACGCCGCCTCCGGCCATC
>JBDTTK010000641.1:0-3137 GCA_039930685.1 Bryobacteraceae bacterium
TCGCCGACACGCAGCGTGTTCGCGCCTCCGCGTCCACGGTCTATCTGAACGCGAACGGGCTCGCAAGTTACGCCATGGGTCCCTGGTTCGACAGCCTGCAGCCGGGCGGTATCTTCGGCGGGTTTCCCACGAACCAGACTTCGCAAATTCAATTGCCTCGGGAGCCTGCGGCGACTGCTTCGAAATCCCTTATCGGATTGGGTCCGGTCGGAATTTGGGTGAACGGCGTCGCCGTATTCGACTTCCTCGACGGCTCAAGCTACAACAACACGACTGGCGTCGACATCGGCGGCGGACTCGTCAGTCCGTCCGCGATCCTCGCGTCTTCCGCTTCTTTCGAGCGAGGGCCAACATCGCCCGGCGCGTTCCTAACGGCGGTGCCGATCTTTGGCTCGGTGCTCTCCGCGACCACCGAATCGGCCACATCCGCAAGTCTCCCGCAAACGCTCGGCGGAACCACGATCAGCGTTCGCGATTCGGCCGGCATATCGCGCCCCGCGACATTGTCGTATGCATCCCCGACACAAGTGAACTTCCGCCTGCCCGAGACTGTGGCGCCCGGTTTCGGCAGTGTCTCGATTACGGCGCAGGGCAAGACCGTGAGCGCCGGAATCTACGTCGCGGTCACCTATCCCCATGTCTTCATCAAGACAGCCGCCGCATTCGCCGCGGGATACCTGCAGCGGATCCACAACGGCACCTCCACTTACGAGCCGTTGACCGTCAGCAACGACGGCCTATCGGGATCGCCGATCGACCTCGGTTCCGACCAGGACTCCATCTACCTCACTCTGTTTTTCAGCGGCATCGCGGACAAACCAGAGGTCAAAGCAACCGCGGGCGGCATTCCGGCAGACGTCATCTACGCAGGTCCGCAAGGCGAGTACCCGGGACTCTCGCAGTGCAATCTTCTTCTGCCCCGTGCAATCGCCGGCATGGGGAAGGTCGACGTAGTGCTGCGGGTCGATGGCAAGATGGCAAATCCGGTCAACATCACGGTTCAATAAACGGACGCCGGGTTGTATGATGTAGAGTCCGCAAAGGGCAGGCGCAACCGGGGAGTGTCGAGAACGGCATGACGACGAGGCGTGAGATCCTGCGCTGTTTGGCAACCACCCAGTGGCCGCACAGCAAAAGCCCGATACGGTCGCCCAACACATTATTGTCATCGGTGCCGGATTGTCCGGTTTCGCGTCCGCTTACGAACTTCAGAGGTTGGGCTTCCGGGTGACCATTCTCGAAGCGCAAATGCGCCCGGTGTCCGCGTCCGCGGACCCGGCCTAAAGCTGCTTCCCACCGCAGGCCCGGGAACGCGGAGCTTTTACAATCTCGGTGGCAGGCCTATCTTGCCGGAGGCCGGCGCCGTCTGGCCTCGCGCACTGACGCCCGAAGAGAAGGCACTGGGTATCCTGGGGCTCCGCCCAATTACATCGACGATCCGATCGACGCAGCGCTCGCAGCTGGCTTCTGGCGCGACCCAATGCGCTCCGTGCGGGTCCTCGACGCCCACATACCCGGTTCGTGGCTAAGGGAATGCGGAGCATCCCGGGGCGCGGCCCAACTTCTTGCGTTGGGTTTTGGAACGGACTTCGGGTCCGCCGCGTCGTTCTTGCTCTATCGCTTGAACTCGATTGGCGGTGGCGGAACTTACGTATTGAGGGCGTCAACGACCACCTGCCGCAAGAATTCGCAAAACGCGTAAGGATCCGCTCTGGCTCGGCCGTGACCGCGGTTACGCAGGACGACCGAAGCGTCGAGATCATTTTTCGGCCCGCTGGCGCCCTCGAGCGGATGACGGCGGATCGCGCGATCCGCACACTGCCCTGTCCGCTGGTTGGAAAGGTCTTCGACCCGGCCCGTTTGTGGCACGCCAAAACTCAAGCCTTACAGGAACAGCACTATTCGCGAACTGTGAAAGCGTTCCTGCAAACGAGCAATCGATTCTGGCCGAGCGCGAGTTTCAGTAGACACGTCACGACCGACTTGCCAATTGAGCGCCTGACCCCGGATCCGGGAATCTTGGCCAGCGAACGCGGTGCCCTGACGGCACATCCAATCGCCGGCTACAGACAACGTCTCGAACAAATGAGCGAGCAGCAGCGGGTCGAGACAGCGTTCGAACAGGCGCGGGAGATTTTTCCAGACCTTCCAGAGTCTTTCGAAGGCGGAATCTCGAAGAGTTGGGGCCTTGATCCATGGCAGCGCGGTTCATTTTGCGCTACACACTCCCGGGCAGATCGGATTCATCAAAACTCTCGGACGCCAGGAAGGCCGTATCCATTTTGCCGGCGAGGATACGCCAGGGTGGACCGGCCGGATGCAGGGCGCGCTCGACTCCGCTCGCCGCGTAATTCGGGAGCTCTCATCGTGAAAGGCCTATTCCCCGACCTGCCCGCTCAGCGCAGTTCAAGTCTTCGCCGTATGAAATCGACAGCAGCGCTGGCCGGTACGGTCATCCCTGCATGACCCGATGGCCGGTGCCTGATACCGAGCCTCGCAATTCAACACCACAACCCGTCGTAGACAGGAGGCCCGGATTCTCATAAACTGTTAAGTGTCGTCGTAGTCGGGCGGGAGTAATTCAGTGGTAGAATGCCAGCTTCCCAAGCTGGACGTCGCGGGTTCGAGTCCCGTCTCCCGCTCCATTTTCAACAAGTTAGCGACACTCAAAAAAGCTGCACTCCACTGCACTCCATTAAGACGCTTTCCGATTAAGCATCCTTACGACCTTCGGCTTTCCTAAAACCTCCTGCTCCAACTTATTGGCTGCAGTGGCCCGATCCCTCACGGAGGTTTTCGTGTACTCCTCAATCGCCACGCCTACGCCGTGGCCCCGCTGGTCCGCCGTCACCTTCGGATCCAGCTTCAGGCGGTGCCCTATGCTGGCATGGGTCGCCCGCATCACCTGAAAGTCCACCCATTCCAATCCGAGCGGCTTCAACTTTGGTCGGATGTGGTCGTACATCAAGGTGTCCCTCCAGATTGGCTTCCCTTTCTCGCTCGCGAACAAATACGCATTCGGCCCCGGGCCGACCGCCGCGTTCATCCAGGCTAGAAGCAGCTCAGCAGTTCTCGGCGGGATCGCAACCTCCCGTCGCGAAGGATCTGTTTTCGGCACGTCGATGTCGCCGCGGTAC
>JBDTTK010000642.1:0-3135 GCA_039930685.1 Bryobacteraceae bacterium
GGCGAATTCTCCCGTATCGAGAAGAAGCTCGCCGCATTGCCGGGACCGTTGATGCGCTACGAAGCGCGTCTGGCGCAGTACCTGCCGGACGACACGGCACTCTATGTAGCCATCCCGAATCTCGGCCCGACAATCGCCCAAGCAACCAGAATGTTTGAGGAGAGGGTTCAGGAAAGCCAAGTCCTCCGCGAATGGTGGAACGAATCGCAGTCGCAGCAACTACGGCTGGCAGTGGACCGGGTGAAGGCGCTCAGCGACTATCTGGGCGATGAGATCGTGATTTCGGCCCGGTCTGGCGCCAATGGAATTAACGAGCCAATGGTGATCGCCGAGGTCCGCAAGCCGGGCTTGCAGTCCTTCCTCGATCAGCAGATGGGACTGGCAAAGCTCGCTGGCCAGCGCGGAATGCCGAGTGTTCGAGTCCAAGGCAATCTTGTCGCGGTATCGGCAAACGCGCAATCGCTGGTAGCGGCAGGACGCATCAGTAACTTCGCGCAGTCCGCCTTCGGGAAGCGCATCGCGGAAGCCTACCAGAATGGCGCCGGATGGCTGTTCTGCGCCGACATGGAACAAATCCTAAGCAGTTCCGCAAAGAACGGCATCGCCCAGGCAGCGGCGCAGTCGAGCGGAAAGGCCGGCGGTAACCGTTTGATGCAAATGACGGGAATCGGCGATGCGAGGTATCTCGTGGTCGAGCGCCACGAGGTGGGCGGAAAGACTGAGAACCGCGCCACGCTGTCATTCGCGGGAGACCGCAGAGGAATCGTTTCCTGGCTAGCCGCGCCGGCCCCGATGGGCTCGCTCGAGTTCGTGTCTCCGACGGCGGCGTTTGCGACTTCGGTCGTGATCAAGAATCCGGGCGCGGCGTTCAACGACATCATCGCTCAGCTATCCGGGCAGGATGCGGCGGAAGTCCAGAAGGCGCTCGCTGAGTTCCGCGCGAAGACGGGTGTCGATTTGCAAACCGACATTGCGAATTCTTTGGGCGGCGAACTGACGATCGCGCTGGACGGTTCGCTGGTTCCTCCCACGTGGAAGGTGATTTGCGAAGTCTACAACCAGTCGCGGCTGCAGTGGAGCATCGAGCAGATGGTCGCTGCCGTGAATCGCGAAGGCGCGGGCAAGGTTTCGGTTCAGATCACGCCGCAAACCACCGGCGGCCAGACATTCTACGTGTTGACGTCTCCGCAAGCGCCGACGCAAGGCGTCTACACCTTCGTAGACGGCTATTTCATCGCCGGGCCTTCAAAGGAAGTTCTGACGCTCGCGATGAGCAATCGGGCGGCGGGGAACACGCTCACGCATTCCGAACAGTTCCGGGCGCAGTTGCCGCGCAACGGCTACACGAACTTCTCGGCGATCGCGTACCAGAATTTCGCACCGGCTCTGGGCGCCGTCGTCGATCAACTGAAGTCCACCGGCCTTATGACGCCGGCTCAACAGGAAGCGGCGGCGGGCATTACCTCCAACCGCGAACCGAGCCTGATCTACGCCTACGGAGAATCCGACCGGATTATCGCGGCCTCGACGGGCAGCTTCTTCGGATTGAATCTTGATGCCCTGCTGACCGGGAAGGCGATGCCGATGCTGATCGGCAATGCCTTCAAGATTCCGGGTCTGGCGGGCACAGCCTCAAAGAAAGGCGCGACAACGGAAAAGGGGCTCAAGCGCGAGTAGCGGGCTCGACTTATTTCGTCAAAACGTGAACTTTTACGGCACCGGACAGCCTCCGGTGCCGTATCCTTTTGTACGGAGCTCACTTAATGACGGAAGCAGTCATCGAATTGCAGGGTTTGTCCGTGCGCCTTGGCACGCGCGACATCCTGCAGCAACTTACGGCCACACTGCGAGGTCGTACCATCGGATTGCTCGGGCCAAATGGCGCGGGCAAATCGACATTGATCAACGCGCTGCTCGGGTTTTGTCCGCTCACGGGCGGAACGGCGCGTGTCCTTGGTCTCGACATTCGCCGGCAGGCAAACGAACTGAAACGCCTGATTGGGTTCATGCCGGAGAACGACTCCTTTATCGCGAACATGTCCGCGGTGGCGTTTCTGAGAATGATGGCGGAGTTGTCCGGCCTGCCCTCGGACACCGCGCTCGAACGCGCGCACGAGGCGCTGTTTTATGTCGGGCTCGGCGAGGCGCGGTATCGGCCGCTCGGATCGTACTCGCTCGGCATGAAGCAGATGGCGAAACTGGCACAGGCGGTGGTGCACGGACCCAAGCTCGTGATCCTCGACGAGCCTACCAACGGACTCGATCCCGCGGCGCGAACCCGGATGATCCGGCTGATCCGCGAAATGCGCGACACGAACGAAATGAATATCGTGCTCTGTTCGCATCTGCTGCGCGATGTCGAAGAAGTCTGCGAGGAAGTCCTGATTCTCAAGCAGGGCCGAATCGTCCATTATTCGAACCTTGAAGAAGAGCGCAAGGCGAACAAGCGTTTCGTCGAGATCGAGATGGCCGGCGCGACTCCGGAGGGCGAGTATGAGTTCGCGGAAGCAATCGCCGGGCTCGGCTGCGAAACCGCCTTCGCCGGACCGGGCCGCCTCAAGATCGTGATGCCCGTCGACATTGAAATGAAAAACCTTTACCGGCTTGCCGCGGCGCGGGATCTTCAGCTCCGCCGCTTGAACTACCGGCGCGACACACTCGAGGATATTTTCCTCAAAGCGATGGACCATCGGCCCACCGTGGTCGCCCCTGTTCCCCCGCCCGTCCCCACGGAGGCCACGAATGGCCGTCTATAAACGAACCTACCGCGGCTACACCGGAGCGTTAACGCCGGCGTGGTCGCGCTTCCTGATCATCACGCGATACGCATGGAAGGGCCTGTTCGGCGCAAAGTTTCTCACTTCGTTCCTGGTGGCATGTTTCTTTTTCCCGCTCGGATGCGCGGGCTTCATCTATCTCGCGAACAATCTTAGTTTTCTGTCCAAATTCAACATCGATGCGTCGAAGTGGATCGAGATTAATGGACGTTTCTTCCTCACGTTCCTGCAAGTTCAAAGTGGATTCGCCTACATCCTGACGGCGTGGATCGGTCCCGGACTAATCGCGCCTGACTTGTCGAACAACGGCTTGCCGCTGTATTTCTGCAGGCCGGTTTCAAGGCTCGAATATGTCCTC
>JBDTTK010000643.1:0-3130 GCA_039930685.1 Bryobacteraceae bacterium
GCCGCTCAGGTTGGAGGGCAGCTTTTCCCCCGGATCGATCGCGCGGGCGCCCGCCCCCGAATCGACGCAATCGCCGCGCGCATTGAAAATCGTGTCGTCGCATCGCGGTTTGAAGGACTTTGGCAAATCCGCCGGAGGCGGTGGCGGTAGCGGCACGTAAGTCGGCCGGTCTGATTTCGCCGGATGCATTTCGATCGGGCTCACCACCCAGAACATCACGTCATGCCCCGCCGGCCCAGAGATCCGGAACCAACCCTGCGTCGCCGGCACCACGTACTCCTGACCCGCCACAATCCGGTTGGAAGAACCCGTGTCTTCGCGCGGAAACAGCACCTCGTACTTGCCCGATGTGCTCTGGTTCATGACATATAGGTAGCCCGAAAACCCCGCCGAGAACCGGAACCGCACCCGGTCGCCCTGCTCGAATACCTGTTTCGGCTCCACGGCCTGCCACACGGCGCCGTCGCGCCGTTCCACCGACAGCCTGATTTTCTGCGGCGGCGCGTCCGCCGCAAACGCGGCCAAACCCACCACGAGCAGACTCGTTACAAAACGCATAAGTGTCCTACTTACTGTGCTTGAGCACGACGTCGACTACCAGCCGGGCGTCGCCCTCACCGGACGGATTGGCGACGTAAACGGCCTTCTCTGTCTTATCGGCAGTTTCTTCGTCAACCTTTTCAAAGACCAGATCCCGCGACCGGAACTCGTTCCGGAATCGCGCCACCGTCATATCGCTGATCGGCGGCCGGTTCTCAGCCAGCAACATCTCTTTCTTCTCAGTCTTCTCCGGCTTACGTTCTTTGTCCGACATCGAATACACCAGCGCCTCCAGATCCGGCTCCGGTCTCCGCGTCAATACTAGGAACAGCTTCTCCTCGCCGCCGGTCTCATCAAAGAAGAATTGCCCGTTCTTGCCCGGAGGTATCGTGTAGCTCTTGCCCCTTACCACGCGGTTGTCTCCGCCCGCCTCGTCCCGCGCCGGAAACAGGACCCGCCACGCGCCGCTCGACCCGCGCATCACTACATACAGAAAGCCCGAGTCGTTCGCCTGCACGTTGATCCGGATCCGGTCGCCGGTATGGAAGACCGAATCGCTATCCGTTTCGACGAACGATCCGTGTTCATTGCGCTTCACTACGCTGTAGCGCAGCGCCAGCGGAACCTGGTTCGTCATCGATGCATTCATCACCGGTACGTTGGGGCGCGATGTGTCGCGCCGGACTTCGGGAGTCGTCCTGGCTTGCACCTCCGGAGTCGACGGCTTCATCACATCCACCCTCGGGACATCCGCCTTTGGCGTCGTTCGTTTGGGTGCTTCCGGCTTGACCGGATTTGCGCTCTTCTGGACCGCCTTCGCGCTCGGAGGGGGCGCATAAAATAGCTCGCGCGCCTTCAAAGGATGCTCCTGCGCCACGGCGGCCACGGTGCTTGCCGCAAAAATAATCAGCCAATTGAGTTTCATAATCGTTCCTACTTCCAAATCCTAGCGCTTCTGAGCGACGGCGGCGACGCCTGTCGGCGAAAACACGAAACCCAATCGAGATCAGCGCCTCTATCAACTAGCGCGCGCTCCGTACTCAGACCGGCTCAACTGAGACATTTGTCCTGGTACTGCCGGACGTCGTGTGCTACTTTCTTCCTTGGAGGTTTTGCCAGGATGCTCCGCGAACCTTTTTCCGCACTTCTCCCGATCTTACTCATCTTGCACTGTTTACCCGGAATTGTATCCCCCGCTTGGGCCGGCCCTCCGCAGGATCCCGCGCCGAAGCTGAACATCGTCATTGTCGAAGGCGAAGGTGCCATCAACAATGTCCGGCAGCGCGTAAACCGTGAGCCGATCGTTCAGGTTGAGGACGAAAACCATAAGCCGATCGCTGGCGTCGCCGTCGTCTTTTTCCTGCCGAGCCAGGGACCCGGTGGCGTCTTCCTTGACGGCGGACGCAGCCTGACCACCTTCACCGATTCCCAGGGACGCGCCGTCATGCGCGGCTTCCGCCCCAATAATCTGCAAGGCAAGTTCGATATCCGCGTCACCGCCTCTCAGAACGGCCTGACCGCCAGCACGACCATCCATCAAAGCAGCATCGCCGCCACCTCCGCCGCCGGCGCTTCCACCGGACTCAGCCTCGGCGCCAAATGGGCCATCGCCATCGCCGTCATCGGCGGAGCAGCCGCCGCCGGAAGCGCCGTCGCCCTCACGCGAGGCGGCGGATCGAGCGCACCCGCCGTAATTCCGGCCTCCGTCCTCACCCCTGGAACCCCTGTCGTTGGAGGGCCCAAATAATGCGGACCCTGCTTCTCCTCCTCGTTCTTGCCGCGTCTGCCTTCGCCCAGATCGAAGGACCGCGCCTCGGTTTGGTCGTCGACGGCGAAAACATCGCAACCGTGTGGGGCGTCCCCGGCGTCGCCGTGACCGCGCCCCTCCGGACAGCATCCGCCCGGCTCACCGTCGCGTCGCCCAAGCAGGATTACCTCCTCGGCGTCCCCGCCGACGGACCTGGCCTCCTCATCCTCTCCAACTCCGGCCGCGAATCCGCCGACCGCCTCGTGCTTCCCGAAACCGTCGGCATCGACGCGATCCTCTTCAGCCCGCGCGGCGATACCGTGGCGCTCCGCCGCGGCGCCGTCGTCGACATCCTCGCCGGACTGCCCCAGCGCGCCGACGTCGTGCGCTCCTTTGATCTCTCTTTCGCCGGAGATGCGCCCGCGCGAATTTCCGTCGCCGACGACGGTTCCGCGATTCTTGCCGTCCTCCCCGGAGGAGACGTGTTCCGCCTCGACGCCAACGGCCTGTCCCGGATTCCAACGGACGGCGTCCTGGCCGCGTCGTTCTTCCCGCGCTCGCGGGACGCCGCTCTTGCCTACGCCGAAAAGATTGTCGTCATGCGCGACAACCAGTCGCCCCTCGAATTTCCCGCGCCCGGTATTTCCGCCGCTTCCGTATTCGCAACGCCGCGTTTCGTGGCCGCCTTCGATAAGGACTTCTTCGTAGTCGACATCGCCTCCGGACACTCTACCCGCCTCGCGCCGGACGGCGAAGTTCGTTCCCTCCAAGCGGCGGGCGACGTCATCTTCTTCCTCACCGCCGACGGATGGAGCGCGCTCGATCTCACCGAATCCGAACCCC
>JBDTTK010000644.1:0-3122 GCA_039930685.1 Bryobacteraceae bacterium
CTCCGTCCAGTACCCGAACGAGAGCGCGTTCTTTTCCGTGGAACTCAGCGATGAACGTGGAAGCTGAATCTCGGATATCCGAGCTGCGAGCTTCGCGGCCAACGCCGTATTCAGTTTCTCGCCCTTCGTCACGCTTTCGAGGTTCTCGGCGAGTTCGAACAGAATCTGCAAGGAGACGAGCCGCTGCGATTCAAAGATGCGGATCTGGTCCTGCATGACTTGCGTGCGGGTATCGCTCTCAACGGGCTTCGGCGCGCCCGCGATCAGATCCATGAAACGGTCCTGAACGTTGACTCCCGCCGGAGTCTTGGTCGCGGCGAGCAACACCTTAACTCCGGCGCGGCCCGCATCAAACACGTCGCGGGAATTCCGAGGCTTCGCGAATCCTGACAGTATCTCCGCCAATGCTCCATCGGCATCCTCCGGAGCGATCGAGCCCTGCCGCGCGCAGATCTGCCAGAGAGACACGAGCGATTGCATCATTCCGGCATAGTCCGATCGAAGATTCTGATCGCCGACCTTGCTTACGGTTTGCGTCAGATCAATGAACGCCAGGATGGTCTTGTCGGAGACAGTCGGAACCTCCGCGAACAGCGAGTATTGCGATCCAAGATTGTGGTATTCCCTCGCCAGGCGGTCGACTGTCGCGGGCTCCAACGGTTTCGCCCGCAGCCGGTCCACGTCGGTCAGCGCCATGTAAATCTTGAGCGGCTCATTTTCTACCGCCTTGCGGCTAAGTCCAAATAGAGCTTCGAGAAGATCGTCCGGATCCTTCCATCCGCCTGCGGACTTTGTCAGCTTCCCGTCGTATTTTCCATGCGGGTGGTTGACGAACAGATTTTTCCAGACGTCCAGATTGCCCGGCACGTGCGGTTTTCCGTTCGGGTCCATCTGAAGGCGCGCCGTCAGGAGAATCATGTCTGTATTCGCGCGGAACACCGGGCGGGCCGGTCCCGGGCTAGTTACCCGCCCGCGGATGGCGGTGTAGTAGCGCTTCAGCCGCTCCGGATCGGAGAGGTAATCGCGGGTCGGCCCGGTGATTCTCGTCAGCGCGTCGAAGTAGCTGGCCAGCCATCCGTCATCCTTCGCCAGAAGCTTTTCGAGAAACGCCGTTCCTTTTTCCGGTGAAGCGCCGGCGAGTTCGGTCCATGCCTTTTCTGACCGCGCTCCGCCCGGCACCGCAACCTTGCCGTCACGGATTTCGAACAGGCTGCCATAGAAATCGAGCACGTGGGAATACGCTTTGAGGCGCTGGACAGGAATCGCTTTTCGCAGTTCCTCGGCGGTTTCCGGGTCCAACTTCGACAGCCCCAAATAGAGGCGGCACAGCGACGGATCCGAAAGGAACGCGTCCACGGATTCACCGGTGGACTGCTTATCGCGGGCCGCCTGCCAATACTCTGTTCCATACATGACAGGGACCGCGGTCGGCTTGAAATCGTGAACAAACGGGCGATTGGTACGAAGCGACTGCTCAAGGCCGGCCAAGGGGAATCCGGAATCAATTGTCAGGAACGCGCGGCTTGCGTTGACCGTTTCGAGGACGACATCCGATCCGCATCCGCCGCGCATGCGATATCCGAGGACCTTCAGAAGCTCGCCGGTTTGCGCGGATTCGCACTGCTCAATCCGAATAATTTTGGAGTCGCCGGCGACGCGTTCCAACTCGCGCGCCTGGGAAAGGTAGCGAATGATGAGCTTGAGGTATTCGGTTTGCTCCAGACCCTCGCTGCTGTTCGTGGCTTGGTATCCATTCGTGACCACGTTCCGCGCAAGCGCGCCAAGCAGATCATCCGGCCGAAGGTCGGGCGAAAGGGCGGCCATGCGGCTGAAGCTGCGAATGGGACCGGGAAATTCGATGGTTTGTTTGCCTTGCGGCACGGTCCGCGGTTTGGGATTCCAGGAGAGGTCTTTGCCGCCGAGGCTGTGATAGGTGGCCAGATGCGCCTCGACCGCGGCACGATTTCCCTGCTCGAGCGAAAGAATCGCCATGCGCCTCGCGACGGCGGCCTGTTGCGCGGGCGCGGCGTTATCGGCTTTGAGCACCTCGAGGAGGTGTCCATAGGACTCGACGACTCCGGGGTCGTGGTGCTGGTCGAGAAACTCGGCGTAAGCGCGCCACGCGCCGACGCTCTTCGGCGAGTCCTGAACAGCTCGCTGGAGAAGCTGGCGCGCTTGCGCGGCTTCGCCTTTGCGTTCCAGCTCGAAAGCCTGTGTCCCCAGGTCTTGCGCAAGAAGCGGAAGACATAAACCCGTCGCAGCGAACAAGGCGGAAAGGAATCTTCGCATCTCGTCCTCTCACCCAAACAAATCTGGCCTTACACTTTATCAGAAACGGCGTAGCCCCAAGCCGCGCAGCAAAATCCCAAAACGGAGACGGCTCCGGCACTTCCAGGTTAAGACCGCCGTTCTGTCCTTCATGGAACGTATCCCGGGCACGATCCGGACGTTATAATCACCTGCAAATGCATCTTTCCGTACTTTTCCTTCTGCTCGGGCTTCCCGCGTTTGCCCAACCGGCTCCGGATGCGCCCAAGATGGCAATCATCGGCCTGCTCCATTCGCACGTTTGGTCGCAGCTCGGCCAGATCTCGAAGCGCCCCGTACACCTGGTCGGCGTGGCGGAACCAAACAAAGACCTCGCCGCCGAAGCCAAGAAAGCCGGAATCGCGGAAGCATTGGTGTTCGATGACTACCTCTCGATGCTGGATCGAACAAAACCGGATTTCGTCTGGGCCTTTGTCGAGAACAACAGGCATCTCGAGATCGTGAAGGCCTGCGCCGCCCGCAAGATTCATGTCATCTTCGAGAAACCGCTGGCATCCACCTTTAAGGATGCGGTGGCCATCCGTGATATTTCACGGAAAAGCGGGATCTTCGTGATGACCAACTATCAGATGGCATGGTGGCCTTCTCAATATGCGGCGCGCGATGCCGTCGAGAAGGGCGAATTAGGCAAGGTCTACCGCGTTCGAGGCGTGGTCGGGCATGGTGGGCCGGGTTCGGACGGCGTGCGGAACAAGATATTCTTCGACTGGCTCACGGACCCCGAAAAGAACGGCGGCGGCGCGCTGATGGATTTTGGCTGCTCCAACGCCCTGTGGTCCCTCTGGTATCTCGGC
>JBDTTK010000645.1:0-3121 GCA_039930685.1 Bryobacteraceae bacterium
TCAAGGCTTTTCATCGCAGGGCGCTAACGGCTTGGCTACGCGCTGACCGCGGTGGGTTCGTCGCGATCGATCCGAACCTTTGCGATGCGGTTTTTCTCCATCTCCAGAACGGTGAACTTTCGGGTACCGTAGCGGACGACCGTACCTCTCGCGGGCAGTTCGCCGAGTTGGAAGAGAAGAAAACCGGCGAGGGTCTCGAATCCCGCGTCGCCAGGCAATTCGATGTGATACTGCGAAGCCAAGTCGCGAATGGTGGTGCTGCCGTCGATCACGATCACCTTGGCGCCCGCGGACGGCATATGGCGCTGGACGTCGTGCTCGTCGGCCATCTCGCCGAACACTTGTTCCAGTACATCCTCGAGCGTGACCATCCCGGCAATCGTGCCGTGCTCGTCCACAACCATCGCGAGATGAGCGCGTTTTTTCCGGAATTCGTCGATCAACTGATTTAGGGGTTTCGACTCGGGGACCACCAGAGGGGGGCGAACGAAGCGCCGCAATTCAAACGGCCGGGCACGCATGAAGCGGTCGGCCGCAAGTTTGCGTTCCTGCCAGGCGCGCATCAAATCTTTGTAATGGACGACGCCTGTAATGTTGTCGAGCGAGCCTTCGTAGACCGGAAGCCGCGAGTACTTGTGCTCAATAGCGATGCGAAGAAGCTCATCCAGTCCGGTGTCGACGGGCACGGCGACCATATCATTGCGCGGGATCATAACTTCGCGGGCCGAAATGTCTCCGAGTTCGAGCAGGTTCTGGATGGCCGCTTCCTCGAACCCTTCGAGATGGCCCTCTGTCCGGCTGCTCGAGACAATGTACTTCAGCTCTTCCGCGGAATGTCCACCCGAGGAGTGTGTTCCTTTGAGTCCGATGAGGCGCGATAGCGCCGACGACGTCCGCTCGATGACATACACAAGAGGCCGCGAGAGCCCATTGAACACCAGCAGAGGCGGAGCCATCAGGACGGCCAGCCTCTCGGCCTTTTCGATCGCGAGATTCTTCGGCAAAACCTCGCCGAGGACCACGTGGGCGAAGCTAATCAGCAAGAAGGCAATTCCGAAACTGCCGCCGTGGATCCAGGGTGCCAGAGCCGGCGTCATGAACGGCTCAAGCCAGCCGACGACGAGATGGTAGATCGGCTCTTCGCCGGCCCAGCCGAGTCCGAGCGAGGCGAGTGTGACTCCGAACTGAGTGACGGAAAGCAGCCGGCTGGGATTCTCAAGGAGGCTGATCGCAGCAGAGGCTCCGACATTGCCTTGATCTGCTAGTGCCTTCAACCGCGACCGGCGGGATGACACCAACGAGACTTCAGCCGCGGCGAAAAAGCCGTTAACGACAACGATGGCGACCGTGATCAGCAGGCGATAGGGCATCTGGGTGGAGGCCGCGATAAGGGGATTTCCCCGTCCAGCAATTCGCGGCGCGAGCGTGTAGTTACAGGCGTATCAGGCTACAATCGGGGCAGTGCGCTCCGCTCGCCTCCTCCGTTTCCTCAATCTCAGCATAGCCGCTTTGTTGGTAGCGTTCCTCGTCGTCGCATGGTGGTATGGTTGGCGGCCCTTGCCCGAGACCTCGGGAACCATCAAGGCGCCGGTCTCCGCCGAGGCGCGCATTGTCCGCGATGCGCTTGGTGTTCCGCATATCGAAGCAGCCACGATCGAGGACGCCATTTTTCTTCAAGGATTCGCCACCGCGGAAGACCGGATGTGGCAGATGGACGCTCTCCGGCGTCTCGCGGGCGGCGAACTCGCCGAAGTCATCGGAAAGCGCGCCCTCGAAGCCGACGAAGAGGCGCGTCGATTGCGTATGCAACGGATGGCAGAACTGCACGAGCGCTCTCTTCCTCCGGAGGACCGCAAGATCATGGCTGCGTACGCTCGCGGCGTGAATTACTACCTTGAGACCCACCACGACCGGTTGCCACTGGAGTTCGCGCTGTTGAACTACGATCCGCGCCCATGGACGATCAAGGATTCTCTGCTGGCAGCTCTCCAGATGCATCGTAATCTGACGACGTCATGGAAGGAAGATTGGGCCAAGCGAGGGCTGCTGTTGGCCGCCAAAACTCCTGAGGATAAGGCGAAAGTCGATCTGTTGTATCCTCCGCGTGCGGGCTGGGAACCGCAACCTGGCTCCAACGCATGGGCGATCGGTGGCGCGCGAACCGCGTCGGGCAAACCGATTCTGGCGAACGATCCGCATCTTGAGTTCTCGGCGCCGTCGACTTGGCACATGGTGCACCTCAAGGCTCCGGGGTTGAACGTGATTGGCGTAGCGCTGCCCGGGATTCCGGCCGTCGTGATCGGCCACAACGAGAAAATCGCCTGGGGCGTGACGAATCTTCATTTCGACGTGCAGGATCTATACGAAGAGCGCTTCGAGCAGTCGACCGGACGTTATCAGTTTCAGGGCCGGATCGAGCAGGCTTCGGTCGAGCGCGAGACCATTGGCGTCAAGGGAGACAAGCCGGTCACCGTTCCGGTGTTTGTTACCCGTCACGGTCCGGTGATCGTCACCGAGGGACCAAAGGTTTTCACGCTGCGGTGGGCCGCGGGCGAAGCGGGAACGTTCCAGTTTCCATTTCTGGATCTCAACAGCGCTTCGAACTGGGAAGAATTTCGAGCGGCTCTGCGGCGTTTTCCTGGTCCGGGGCAGAATTTCGTGTACGCGGATACGTCCGGAAATATCGGGTATCAGGCCACGGGATTGCTTCCCATCCGGCAGGGATTCAACGGCAGCGTTCCTCTCGACGGAGCCAGCGGAACCCAGGAATGGAAGGGATTCATTCCGTTCGACTCTCTTCCATCGACCTACAATCCGGCGGCCGGACGCATCGTCACGGCGAATCAGAATCCGTTTCCGCCAGATTACGGCTATGAGGTCGGCGGCAACTTCGCGGCGCCGTATCGCGCGAAGCAAATCGGCGCTCTGCTTGACGCCAAGCCGAAAGGATGGACGCCGGAGGGCATGCTGTCGATACAGAAAGATGTCTACTCCGGATTCCTGCTCTTCCTTGCGCAGCAGGCGATCTCCGCCGCGGCGCGAACCGATTCAAAGAATTCATCTGTTCTGGCCGCAGTGGATGTTTTGAAGAAATGGCATGGCCAGATGGAAAAGGATCTCG
>JBDTTK010000646.1:0-3120 GCA_039930685.1 Bryobacteraceae bacterium
CTTCGACAACGCGCGATCCCGCCTGTCGCCATAGACATCGCAAATGGCTTTCACGCTGACTTGCGGGTTCCCCTGGAACGTGTTCATCACGCCGGACCCGCGCGTCCCCACGCCGATGACGCCGAGATTCACTTTGTCATTCGCGCCTTGGACACGCTGGTAGGATGCGGCCGACACGGCCACCGCGGAACGGAATACATCGCGACGAGTAGGTCTCATACAGAGGACAGCATACACCCAACCACTCCGCGCTTCGGCGAAGTAGCTGACGTGAGGTGTACTTCGGAATGAGATTGCCGGGAATGCATTCCTGACAAGTTAGCGTGAAAGGTATTCGCGGTTCGGAGTTGCACCGTGTCGTTGGATCGAAAACGGATCAACCGCGTCGATTCCGGACCCGCCTACTTCATCCCCAGCTGCTCCGCAAGAAATGCGAACACGTCCGCCTCCTGCGCCACCTTCTCGCCCAGCGCCGTCCCCATCCCATGACCGCTCCCGGAACTCGTCCGCAGCAGGATCGGATTCGGACCCTTCTGCGCCGCCTGCAATCTCGCCGTCATCTTGCGCGAGTTCGCCGGATCCACGCGCCCGTCGTTCTCGCCCGTCAGGAACAGCACTGCCGGATACCACTCGCCGTCCTTGACGTGGTGATATGGCGAATACGCATACAGCGCCTGGAACTGATCTTTCTCTTTCACTGTGCCGAACTCCGTCACGTTGAACGCGCCATTCGGAAACAGCTCGACGCGCAGCATGTCGTAGATGCCCACATGCGCCACCACAGCGCGAAACAGATCCGGCCGCTGCGTCAGCGCCGCGCCCATTAGCAGGCCGCCATTCGACCCGCCCTCGATCGCCAGCTTCGCCGGACTCGTATACTTCGCCTTAATCAAATATTCGGCGCACGCTATGAAATCGTCGAAGACGTTCTGCTTCTTCGTCAGCTTGCCCGCCTCGTGCCACGGCTCCCCGAATTCGCCCCCGCCCCGCAGATTCGCCACCGCATAGACGCCGCCATGGTCGAACCACCATCGTCGTGATGGATTGAACTGAGGCGCCAGGCTGATGCTGTATCCGCCGTAGCCGTACAGCAATGTCGGGTTGTTGCCGTCGAGCTTGGTTCCCTTACGGCGCAGGATATTCAAAGGAACCTTCGATCCATCCTTCGAGGTCACCATCACGCGCAACGTCTCGATGTCGTCAAACGAAACCGGAGACGGAAGCGCGAGCGCCGTTTTGGTGACCTGCTCCGTGGCGGGTTGATAGCGGTAGTACGACGCCGGTTCCGTGAAAGTCGTATCGGTGAACAACAAGTCGTCTCCGGCGCTCCCGGTTAGATGGCCGACCGCCGAGATCATTTTGATGTCGAGCATCTTCCCGCCGGTCCCGTCCGTCGCCTTCACGGCGCGCAACTTAGATGGACCACCCGCCATGTAGCTGACATACAGCATCGAGCCGGCCACCAGAAAATCGTCGATACTGGCCGTCGCGGCCGTCACCACGGTCTTTGCCGACGCCAGCGGAAAGTCCGGCGCGGCCAATCGTACGATCCGGCCCAGCGGAGTTCCTAGCTTGGTGAGCACGTAGAGATCGCCGTTCGGCGCAAACTGCGCCTTCGACGCGCGATCCGAAAAGCGCGTGATCTGATGCCAGCGTCCGCCCTTCGCGTATAAAAAATGAAAGTAGTCCCCCCCATCGCCGTTCGCGACCGTGGCCAGAACGTACTTGCCATCGCTGCTCGACTGGAGATTCGCCTCCGCGATCCGCGGAAACTCCTTGCCCACCGCGTAGACGTCCTGCTTCACCGGCGTTCCGAGTTTGTGAAACCACACCTGCTCGAAGAAGTGCTGGTCGGCCGGCGGCTTCTCGCCCGGCGCCGGATAGCGCGTGTACCAGAACCCGCTTGCGTCTCCGTTCCACGCGACCGAACCCCCGCCCGTGGGAAACTGCACCCGCGGAATCACTTCATCGATGTGCTTACCCGTCGCCGTCTCGTACACGTACAGCGAGCCGTCCTCGCTGCCGCCCTTTGAAAGCGAAACTGCCACCAGCTTGCCGTCGTGCGAGGGTGTGTACCAATCGATCGACGTGCCGCCGCTGGGATCGATGACGTTTGGATCTACGATGACCGTGGCTTTTTCTGGATCGTCCGCCGACGGCATCGACACCAGAAACTTCTGCGGCTTCGGCGGTTCGAACTTGATCGCGAACAGACGGCCGCCGCGGTAGTCCGGCTCACCGTACGACGGCGGAACCTTCGAATACATCGCAGTCAGCCAACTGTCGGCGTCCGGACGCAGCTTCAAACTGTCGAGATAGTGGCGCGCGACCTTGTTCTCGGCCGCGGACCATTTCTTTGTTTCAGCGCTCGACCCATCGTCCAGCCAACGGTAGTCGTCAACGATTTTGACGCCGTAGTATTCGTCCGTCACCGGGCGCTTCGGAGTCGCGGGATACGTGATTGCCTCCACCGCCAGTAAAGCGCCCGTGCAAAAGACGGCCGCGACTCCAATCGCCAAGGGGTACTGCAACTGCATTCGTTACTTTCCAGTCGACTTCACCGCGTGCCCGCCGAACTGTTGGCGCATGGCGGCGAGCATCCGGGAAGAGAAGGAGTTGTCCTGCCGCGAGCGGAATCGCATCTGCAGCGACAACGTAATCACCGGCGCCGGTACCGACAGTTCGATCGATTCTTCCACAGTCCAACGGCCTTCGCCCGAATCGTCCACATACGCCGACAGCTTCGCGAGCGACGGGTCGTCATGCAGCGCGAGCGCAGTGAGTTCCAGCAGCCAACTCCGCACTACACTTCCTTGGCCCCAAAGGTCGGCAATCTTGGCGAGATCCAGTTTGTAGCGCGACGCTTCCATGATCTCGAAGCCTTCGGCATACGCCTGCATCAGCCCGTACTCGATCCCGTTGTGCACCATCTTCACAAAGTGGCCCGAGCCAACCGGCCCGCAATGCAGGTAGCCGTCCGGCGGAGCCAGCGTCTTCAGAACCGGCTCGACCAGTTTGTATACCGCTTCCTCGCCGCCGACCATCAGGCAGTAGCCTACCTGCAAACCCCAGACACCGCCGCTGGTTCCCGCATCCATATATTGGATGCCCGACGGCTTC
>JBDTTK010000647.1:0-3120 GCA_039930685.1 Bryobacteraceae bacterium
CGTTTGGCACCATCCACCAGACACGCCGCGTGCCGAGCGTCGTCAGCATCAGGATCGCCAGCATCAGTGCGCCACCCAGCACACCTGCGCCGATCCCGCCCAGAATCGCCTGCCGTATGGGAAGCGCGGTTCCGGAATCTCGATGCTCAATAGCCAGAGTCAATCGTACGTCGCCATTTCAAAGTCACGAAAAATCTCATGCTATCACGCGCGTCCCCACGTTCCTCCCGCACCGGCGAATACGACGGCGAATTAATATACCGGAATTAGAGAGAATGAAAACTCACCCCGCGGTCATCTAACACTCATGCGTCGTCGTGTCGTTATCACCGGAATCGGAGCAGTCAGCCCGAATGGAATCGGACGCGAAGCGTTCTGGGAGGCGACCAGAAGCGGAGTTTCGGGTCTCGGACCGATCACCCGCTTCGATACATCGGACATGAACGCGCGGGTCGCCGGCGAGATCAAGGGCTTCGACGGAGACGCTTATATCGAACCGAAAGACCGGCCGCACGTCTCCCGCGTGACGCCGCTCGCTCTTGCCGCCGTCGAAGAGGCGCTCGCGTCCGCGCATCTCGATCCCGCCGCGATGACCCGCGACGAATTGCGGGAAATCGGCGTCGTCCTGGGTACCGGCGGGGGCAGCGCCGAGTTCACCGAAGAGCAGTACCGCCTCTATCACACCGGGCATTGGCGGCAGTGCAGCGTCTATGTTGTTCCGACCTCGACCATCGGCACGCTGGCAAGCGAGATCTCGATGCGATTCGGGTTACGCGGACTCAGCCATGTGGTCTCGACCGGCTGCACCTCCTCCACCGACGCCATCGGCTATGCCGCCCGCCTCATCCGGACCGGCGAAATGGACACCATGGTCGCAGGCGGCGCCGACGCCCCGATCGCCCCCCTGATTCTGCGCGGCTTTCTCGCCATGCGCATCCTCTCTACCCGGTGGAACGACCAGCCCGCTCGCGCGTCCCGCCCCTTCTCCAAGGACCGCGACGGCTTTGTGATCGCCGAAGGCGCCTGGTTCTTCATCCTCGAGGAACGTGACCGCGCCATCGCGCGCGGCGCCACCATCTACGGCGAGATCGCCGGCTACGGCTCGACCTGCGAGGCCTTCCACCGCGTCCGGCTCGAAGAATGCGGCGAAGAGCCGGCCCGCGCGATTACACTCGCGCTCCGCGAAGCCGGCATCGCGCCCGAACAGGTCGGCTATCTGAACTATCACGGCACCTCAACCGAACTCAACGACCGTATCGAGACGCGCGCCGTCAAACTCGCGTTCGGCGGCCACGCGGCCAAGCTGCCTGGATCGTCCCTAAAGAGCTTGATCGGCCATGCCCAAGGCGCATGCGGCGCGGCTGGAATCGCCGCTACTCTGCTCGCCATGCGCGATGGCATCCTGCCTCCGACGGCCAATATCGACGAGCACGATCCCGAATGCGACCTCGACTACGTACCCGGAGTCGCCCGCGAGGCGCAGGTCGAATACGCAGTCGCCAACTGCATCGCCTTCGGAAGCAAGAACTCGGCGATGGTCCTGCGGCGAGCCTAGTTCCCTGCTCCGCCTTCCATTCCACTCGGGTTCCGCGCGGGACTCGAGCCGCGAGAATAAGAGAGCGGCCCATCTCTTAAACAATTAGTTGTTGACATCGCCTGCCACTTGGGCTACAAACAAATCAGCAATTCTTAATTCCTTAGTTGTAGGAGCGCCAGTGGCCCGAAAGAAGTCGACCAACCTGACCGAAGCCGAACACCGGCTCATGGAAGTCATCTGGGAGAAGGGCTCGGCCACGGTCGCCGAAGTGGCGCAAGCGCTCCCTTCGGAACTGGGCCTCGCTTACAACACCGTGCTGACGACGCTGCGGATCCTCGAAGACAAGGGTTATCTGCGACACACGAAGCCGGAAGAAGGCCGTGCATTTGTCTATCACGCGGCGGTCGCCCGCAACGAGGCAAGCCGCAATGAATTGCGCAACCTCATCAGCCGGTTCTTCCGTGATTCGCCCGAGTTGCTGGTCCTCAATATGTTGGAGGACGAAGAGCTGAGCGCGAAGGAACTGGGACGTTTGAAGCAACTCATCGCGGAGGATGCGAAATGAACCACGCACTCGAAGCCTTGAATCAGGCCGCCGGGTCGGTCGCAGCGTCCGTCTTGAACACATTGTGGGCCGGCGCCGTCGTGGTCGCGATCGCGTTTCTCGCGTTCAGGCTGTTTCCCCGCATGAACGCAGCCACCCGCTACATCGTCTGGTGGGGCGTGCTCGGGGCATTGGTCGTCCTTCCGCTGATGCCGTCACTCGGCGATCGGCTCCGGACGCCTCGGACGACAGCCACGAGTCTGAGTGGGGAATTGAGTGCACCCGTAAGTGCGCCCTTATCGGATGGCGCTCCGCTCGCATCCCCCCGCGAATCCGTCACGTCTCGAAACCCGCGGGAGACTCCCGCAAGCAGTGGCGCAACAACGTCGGAAGCCGCGCCGGAGCCGAGCGCGAAGGTCCGCATCAGCCCCGGATCCTGGCCGCTGGCGATCCTCGGCCTTTGGCTTCTGCTAGCCGCAATCCAGGCCGGCCGTATCGCGTGGAGCTATGCGCGCTTGCGCGGCATCAAGCGCCGGTCCGAACCGGCACGCGGCGACGTCCGCATGAACTTCAGTGAATGGACGCTGGCCGGACACGTCGGGCGGCCCGTCCGCCTGCTGCTCTCTACCGAAATCTCGTCGCCGATTGCCGTGGGATTCCGGAGCCCCGCCGTCATCATTCCGAAGCACCTGCTGCCCGAATTTTCCGCCCTGGAGCTGGACCACGTCCTGCTCCATGAACTCGCGCACATCGCGCGGCGCGACGATTGGACGAATCTCGCTGCGCGCGCCGCCTGCGCGCTGCTCGCGCTCCATCCGCTCGCCGGATGGGTGCTCCGGCAGATCGACAAGGACCGCGAGATCGCCTGCGACGACTGGGTTGTGGTGACGTCCGGCGAGGTCCGGCCCTACGCCGCCAGCCTTACGCGTTTGTTTGAATTGTGCCGGCCCGCGCGCCGCGTGCTGCTATCGACCGGAGTCGCTGAACGAGGATCGCATCTCGGAACCCGCATCGAGACGCTGCTGCGGCGCGGCCGGGA
>JBDTTK010000648.1:0-3113 GCA_039930685.1 Bryobacteraceae bacterium
TGCCCTTGTCCCCTTCCTCATACTGAAAATCGATTTCGATGGCGGGTCCGGAGACTTGACCGGCGGTAATGTTCCGCAGGTAGACGTGTTCGATCACGCCTCCGCGCACGGAGTTGGTCTTGATCCGCAGCACGCGTTCGAGATGCGGGCTGTCCATCCGGCAATTTTCTGCGAAGACGTTTCGGACGCCGCCGGAGACTTCGCTGCCGATCGTCACGCCGCCGTGTCCGTCTTTCATTTCGCAGCCGCGAATCACGATATTCTCGCTCGGGCGAGCCAGGCGCCGGCCGTCCTCGTTGCGCCCCGACTTGATCGCGATGCAATCGTCACCGGTGTCAAAGCGGCAGTCCTCGATCAGGACGTCGCTCGAGGATTCCGGATTGCATCCGTCGTTGTTCGGACCATGAGAATCGATGCGGACCGAGCGCACCGTCACGTTCCGGCACAGAACGGGATGAATCTCCCACATCGGCGAATTGCGAATCGAGATGCCCTCGATGAGCACATTGGTGCATCGATACGGTTGGACAAACATGGGACGCAAGTAGGAGCCGTCACCGAACCGGCGGTCCGCGACAGCGGCGCCTTCGGCGACGAGGTGCTGAAGGCGATCGCGGGCCGCCTGCTGGTGAGGATTGCCCTTCGACCAGCCGCAGCCCGATCTGCCCTTCCAGGGCCACCAATGTTCACAATTTGCGCTTCCGTCGAGGGTGCCTTCGCCAGTGATCGCGATGTTCGTCTGCTCAAACGCGTAGACGAAGGGCGAATAGTTCATCAGCTCCATTCCTTCCCAACGCGTGAAGACTAAGGGGAGGTAGCGTCTCGGATCGGGATCGAAGCGGAGCGTGGCGTTCGCCTCGAGGTGCAAGCGGACATTGCTCCGGAGGTGAATTGCGCCGGTGAGATATTGGCCCTTGGGGACGATGACGGTTCCGCCACCCGCTCTGGAACACGCCGAGATTGCCGAGGCGATCGCCGCCGACGAATCCTTGGCTCCATCGTTTCTCGCGCCGTGCTTGAGGATGTCGAAATCCCGGGCAGGGAATTGCGGCGGGCGGATCCGCGCGCGAATTGCGGCGGCGAGATCCCAACCCTGCGGTTCGGCGGGCGTGGCCTTCTTTACCGAAGCGAGGACTCCGGCGACCGCAACGAGAGCGCTCCGGCGCGACGGAAACAATGGACGCAATTTAGGCCTCCCAGCATATTGGACCACTCCGGACAACGATCCGGAAACCGGTGAGGCGTTGGGCCCCAGCATTACCCGGCCCCTGTCCGGCGAAGCGTCATAATGGACAGACCCATGCCCGTCTCCGCGCACGTCGAAAAACACTTCACAGGATCAGCCGTCGTCCGCGATATCGTCATCGGCATGTCGGACGGCCTGACGGTGCCGTTCGCACTCGCCGCCGGACTAAGTGGCGCCGTCACGTCCTCGCAGATCGTCGTCGTCGCCGGCTTGGCCGAGATCGCTGCGGGCGCCATCGCCATGGGTCTTGGCGGGTACCTCGCGGCAAGAAGTGACGCCGAGCATTACGAGATCGAGCGCAAACGCGAAGAGCAGGAAGTGATCGAGAAGCCGCACGCCGAGGTTGCCGAAGTCAAAGACATCCTTGCGACCTACGGCCTCACCGGGGAGCAGATCGATTCGATCATCGTACGGTTTCAGGAGAATCCGAAAAGTTGGGTCGACTGGATGATGCGCTTCGAGCTGAACCTCGAGGAACCTGATCCCGGCCGGGCGATCCGGAGCGCGCTGACGATCGCGTTCTCCTACATCGGCGGAGGGATGGTCCCGCTGGCGCCGTACTTCTTTCTAGAAACGCCGCAGCTTGGCCTACCCTACTCGGTCGCTGCTACCGTCCTCGCACTGCTGGCGTTCGGGTACATCAAGGGCCGATTCACGGGAACGAATGCGGTCAAGAGTGCGATGCGGATGGCGTTGATCGGCGGACTGGCGGCCGGCGCTGCGTACTCAATCGCGAAGGCGATCTCCTGAGGACTTACTTCAAGAAGGTCGAAAAGTAAGCCAGCACCTCGTCGGCGAGAGGCGTGTGCGGAAACATGCTGTTTAGGAACGCGGGAAACGCATGGTGAATTGGCTTAACCGAAACGCCGCAAGAAGGACCCGCGCTGCGCGGGTCCTTCTTTGAGGCGCTCCTATTTGTTGTCGAGAACGGGCAACTGTGAGGGGGGCTTTGATACCGAGCCCTTCATCGCCTCGTCCATCTGGACGTTGTTGTTTTCGAGGATATAGCCCGTGGCCACGTCGAGTTGCGTCCGCGCTTGCGCATAGGCGGCCTGCGCGGCCACTTCGCTGCCTCGCGCGGTCGCCAGATCGCGTTGCGCCTGGATGACGAGATAGAGCGTCGAAGCGCCCAGCGCATATTTCTTCTGCTCGGCGTCGAGCGTTTGTTCCTGCAGCGTGCGGTTCTTGCGCGCCGACTGGAAACGGGCCCGCGCCTGACGGACGGCCGTCAGGGCGTTCTGCACGTCGATGCGGAGTCCGTTGACGAGGCGCTCGACTTGGAGTTCGCTCTGGCGCAAGTTGAGTTGCGCCGTGGCGTAGTCGGCCTGCGCACTACGATTCCGCAACGGAATGTTCAACTGAACGCCGATGGAGTAATCCGGGAAGTTGCGGCTGAAAATCTGGCCCAGAACCGTGCCATAGCCACCGACCGTGAACGGATCGGCGTTTTTGCCGTTGGTCAATCCATTCCCGCCGGGAAGGGGCAGCGTGTTCGGGGTTCCGGCGAGGCCGGTGTTTCGGAGAGAGCCGTAGGCGTCGATCGTCGGCAGCAGGGCGCTGCGGGTGCCCTTCAGGCTGATCCGCGAGTTGTCGAGGAGGATACGGGACTGCGCGAGCTCTGGGCGCGACTCCATGGCGTGCGCAGTGAGATCCTGCACTGGTTCGACCTTCTCCACATCCGGAATGCGAATCGGATCGGTCGGCACGATGTGCGCGCCGGCCACAGCGGGGCTGGCGATTCCGTTGCGGCTCAACGCGGTCTTTAGAATCGTCTCTTGTTGGAGGACGTTGGTTTCAGACGTTTCCAGATCCTGCTGGCGCGAAGCGACTTCCGCCTCGGCGCGAATGATTTCGATCGGTGCCAGAG
>JBDTTK010000649.1:0-3106 GCA_039930685.1 Bryobacteraceae bacterium
ACCGTAGGAGGGGCCGCTGCGCAAGCGCCTCCGCCCTCGCGTCCGCCCAATGTCATTCTGATTCTCGCCGACGACCTCGGCTTCGGCGACCTTGGCTGCTATGGACAGCGGCAGATTCAAACTCCCGTGCTCGACCGCATGGCGCAGGAGGGAATGCGGTTCACGCAAGCGTATTCGGGTTCGACCGTCTGCGCTCCGTCGCGCTGCACGCTGATGACAGGGATGCACAACGGGCACGGGCGGGTCCGCGACAACATTCCGCATGGAGTCTTCCTGCAACCGGACGACGTCACGGTGGCGGAAGTGCTCAAGACGGCCGGCTATCAGTGCGGGGTTTTCGGCAAATGGAGCCTTGGCAATCCGGGGAGCTGGGGTAAGCCCAGGCAGCAGGGTTTCGATGAGTGGTTCGGCTATCTGAACCAGGATCAGGCGCACATCTATTACCCCGAGGAGATCTGGGAAAACGATCGTGAAGAGTTGTTGATGGGCAATCGGGCGGGCGCGCGCAAGCAGTACATGCCCGATTTGTGCACCGACCGTGCGGTCGAATTCGTCGAGAAGAACCGGCACAATCCGTTCTTTCTGTATCTGCCCTACACGCTGCCGCACTGGTCCGACTTTCCGCCGAATTCGGTGATGTCGCAGGACGTCCCGAGCGACGCTCCGTATTCGAAGGAAGCGTGGCCCGAGGTTGAGAGAAAATACGCCGCGATGGTGACGCGCCTCGATGGCTACGTGGGGCGGCTTCTCGATACGGTGAAGAAACAGGGGCTCGACAGCAATACGCTGGTCATTTTCACCAGCGACAACGGGCCGTCGGCCGAGGCGCTGCACCGGCCGGCGTTTTTCAAGAGCGGCGGACCGTATCGCGGCGTCAAGCGCGAGTTGTACGAAGGCGGCATCCGCGTGCCAATGATCGCGCGCTGGCCTGGACGCGTCGCGGCCGGAAAAACCAGCGACCACGCGTGCGCCTTCTGGGACGTGCTGCCGACCTTGGGCGAGTTGGCGGGCCTGCCGCCGCCCAAAGGGATCGACGGCCTTTCGTTCGCTCCGGAATTGATGGGGCGCAGTCAGGCGAAGCACGATTTCCTGTACTGGGACTACGGTCTTACCAGGGACAAGTTTTGCCAGGCGCTCCACTGGAAGGACTGGAAGCTGGTGCGGAACGGGATCCATTCGACGCCGGAGTTGTACGACCTCGCGAAAGATCCCGGCGAGAGCCGCGACGTCGCGAGCGCGAATCCGGGTGTCGTTCGCGACATGCTTCAGATGATCGCCAGCGCATACCGTCCGTCGCCGGATTACCCCGTGAAGGAGCTCGCCGGGAAATAGCAGTGCGAATGGTATAGTTTGATCAGAATTACACCGTGGCGCTGAACCTCAAGAATCCCGACGTCGAGCGGTTGGCGACCGAGGTCGCACGCCTAGCGGGCGAGACCAAGACGGAGGCGATTCGGAGGGCCCTCGAGGAGCGCAAAGCGAGGCTGCGCATGCGCGCTGGGAAATCGAGTGCCGGCGGGGACGCCATACTTACTTATCTCGAAAAGGAAGTCTGGCCCCTGATTCCACGCGGCCGGCGCGGCAAACGGCTCACGCGCGAGGAGGAAGACGCGATTCTCGGGTTCGGTCCGAACGGTGTGTGAGATATGGCGTAAGGCGAGCTGAATGATTCTCGATAGCTCCGCCATCGTCGCCATTCACTTGAAAGAACCCGGGCACGACGCGATTCGGGAAAAGATCCGCGCGGCGGAAACCGTAGGAATCGGCGCGCCGACGCTGCTTGAGACGGCAATCGTCCTCACCAGCAGGCTCGGCCGGGATGCCCGCCCTCTGCTCCGATTGTTTCTGCGGACGCGGGACTTCGAGGTGATTCCGTTTGGCGCTAGTCACGTTGATGCGGCGCTTGCCGCGTTCTTAAAATTCGGAAGAGGCCGCCACAAGGCCGGATTAAACTTCGGCGACTGCCAGGCGTACGCGACGGCTTCGGTCGCGAACATGCCATTGCTGTATGTCGGAAACGATTTCTCGCAGACGGATATCGAGAGCGCCTGACCCGACTATTGGCCTTGCCGCGGCGTCTAACTGGGCGTGACGATTCGGGGAGTTCAAGTTCGGCCGATTGCCTGGCTGAAGATCATCTTTGCCCCGGCATTGGTGCCGATCTGTCAAATCGTAGCCGTGCCCGGGATATTCGGGTCCGTGGCGGTCATTCTCATCGGCCTCAGAGGGCACTCTCCGACCGATATCGACCGGTTAAAGCATCGGGCCGCGGTCTGGCAAATGGAGGCCTTCCTCAAGGCACTGGACCGCTATCGCGCGGACTGTCGCGGATACCCAGACGAACACGACGGACTGGAGGCACTCGTCTCCGATCCTGGGGTGCCCGGCTGGGCGGGAACCTACATTTCGCAAATCCCGCTGGATCCGTGGGGGCGGTCGTACGTTTATCGTGCCGGCGCAGGCGCAATACCTCCTGAGATTCTGAGCTACGGCGCCGACGGAAAGCCCGGAGGCGAGTACTTCGATGCGGACATCTCCGGCCTGAAGCCGGGGTTTACGATCGGTCCTAGTCCGTATGACGTTCGCGCGCGCAGGATCCGACTGGCGGTTTGGGTCGGCGCCTGGGTCTTTCTCGCGGGATCCTGTTTTTTACTGTGCTGGACTACGCGAAAGGTCAAGAGCTGTGAGGCCACCGAGGCTCGGCCCAGTAAGCATTAAGTCCCAGCCTAGGCTACGTCTGCCGAGGAATGATGCGAGACAGAGCTTGCTCCGGAAAATTCTGGGAAGATGCGTTGATTGATCGACTGTCGGCGCTCGCGGTAGTCCAGGGGAGATTGCATCGAAGGCGCTTTCCGCCGTAAGGTAGGGTATGGTCGACTTGAAGCTCCAAGTGCCGGTCACCGAAGAAGTTGAGGTCGACGCCTCGACTTTGGCTGCGATTGATCGCGGAATCCGTGACGCCGACGAGGGCAGGACCATGTCCGTGGATGACGTCCGGAAAATGATTCCTGAGTGGATTTCCAAATTCGAATCACAGAAGCGGCACCAGCCGACTTCGAGGAGATTCTGGACTACTCCTGGGCCAAGTTTCCTTCCACGGCCGAGC
>JBDTTK010000650.1:0-3103 GCA_039930685.1 Bryobacteraceae bacterium
TCCGATGCTCCAACGCCAGCAGTGCCGCGGTCGCGCGCATTAAATTGTCCGAGACAATCACCGCCGGAATCGTAAGAAGTCCCAGGACCGCATTTCCGATGTAAGACGGGCCGGGAATATGCTTCCCGATTTCACCGAACGCCGCCACGACGATCAGCAAACCGAACCAGCCGGGCACCAGAAGTGCGGCGAACGTCCCGGCGTGCTCCATCACAAAGGCCTTCGACAGGCGCAGCGCGGAAGACTCGGCAGCCGCGGCATTGTGAAGCCGGCGCGTGAAAACGGTCGCCGTCACAGGGCGCTCGGCGGGGTCGCGGGCGAGTCCGGCGAGAATGGCGTCCGATACGTCGCGTGGCATCGGACGAACGCGGTAGGGCGGCAGCGTCACGCCGCTGAAGTGGTACGCGAACAGCTCGTGCGCCTGGCCTTCAAACGGAAGGCGTCCGCAGACGAGCAGGTATGCGACCACGGCCAGGCTATAGATGTCCGAGCGGTAGTCAATCTCCCTGCCGAGCGCCTGCTCGGGCGACATGAAAGCCGGCGTTCCGAGCAGGCTGCCCGGCATCGTCTTTGCCTCTGCGCCGGTGTCGATTGGGGCGGGCGGTTGTTGATACGGGTCGAGGCTTGGTCCGTAGCCGGATCCCCAGTCCATTTGAGCGGGAGCGCCTGTGTACGCAGGGGTGGCGGCATACTGTCCGCTCGGTACGTTCATCTTCGCGACTCCAAAATCGAGAACCTTGACGGTGTGCCCGCCGCGGCCATCCGGCTCGAGCCATATGTTGTCCGGCTTCAGGTCGCGATGGACGATCTCGTGGCGGTGCGCTTCGGTCAGCGCCAGACCGACCTGATCAAGAATATCCGTGATCTTCGCCAGCGGAAGATCGGGATGCGACTTACGGTAGCTCGACAGCGTTTCGCCATCCAGATACTCCATGACGAGATAGGGGACGTACGCGCCGGCTGCCTGCGCAATGCCGAAGTCCGTCACGTTGACGATGTTCGGATGACGGAGGCGTCCGCACGCTTGCGCCTCGCGCTGGAACCGGTGCAGGAACTGCGGATCGTCGGCCCACCGCGGAGCAATCACTTTCACGGCGACAACACGCGTCGTCCCGAGGTGCGTCGCGAGATAGACGTTGCCCATTCCACCCGCGCCGAGCTCGCGCTCAAGACGATATTTGAAGTCGAGGATCTCGCCAATCATGCCGAACAGATCTCATTCGAGGGAGCGACACGTCAGGATAACAGTCCTGCGGCTGGCGCCTGGTTTATCGTGTCCGCCGTCGCGCGTCGCACATCGCTCGAAGCTTGTCTAAATCTGAGCGACAATGTCCGGATGGTTGGTGGGGTTCCGGGGCGAAAAGGAGAAAGAGTTCATGACGCGATTCGGATGGACGTCGGCCGCGGCATTGCTGGCGATGTTGACTGTGGCGGCGTGCGGAACCAATGGTCCGCAGGCTGGCGCCGGCAGTTTCGGCGACGTAGCGTTTTCGACCTATGAGTTCGAGACATTTCGTGTGGTCTTCACCACGGACTCCAAGGCCGTGAAGACCTGGCGGAATATGAGCGGTCCTCCCGTCAACGGCACTTACGTGAAGAAGGGCAATGAAATCGAGGTGGCGTGGGATCCCAAGGCCGACCACCATGGCAGCCTGTCGGAGAAATTCCGCCAGATGGGACCCTGTTCGATCGCGCGGTACGAGCGCGTCGACAAGAAGGGCGTAGCCATCGACGGCTCGCCCCAGGTCTATCAGCGGACTAAACCGCGGTGTGACGCCGTCCGCGTGACGAACTGACTTCGGTTCAGTGAACCCGGAAGCCAATCAGTAATGGCCGGCGCATTCCCACTTCGCGGCTTCTGGTGTGTAAACGCACCGATTCATTCCGGGTCCGGAGTATCGGAACTGCAACTGGTAGCTCGGCCCGGATTTCTTATATTCGAAAAATTCGCTCACGGGCTTGCCGTCCGGCGTTTTCGCCGCACTGTCGGCCAGTTCCAGCGGAACCAAGTCGTTTAGAGTGGCCGGATATTCCTTGTGTGTCTCGTGATACTTCTCGAGCGCCGCAATCACGGGCCTGGCGTTTGCGTATCCGGCCTCGGCCTTTGCTCCCGCGCCTGGAGCTGTACAACTGGTCAAGCAGACCGCTCCGGCGGAGAGAATCATCGACGTTAGGATCGCCGCAAACGTTCTGCGCCGCATAGTTTCAAGGCCTTTGCTTCCGGATGTGATCGCGGATATAGAGGAAGCGGTCGTCGGCCAGGCTGCAGCCCTTAGCGTACCAATCTTCCACGATGTGGGCCTGCTGCTCGACACCGTATGTGCTCCAGTGTTGGCCGGGCTTGTACGCATAGGCGTCCTTGTCCACAGCCTGGTGCCAGATCGAATTGAAAATATACCCGGCCGGCCAGGATCCGTTAAATCCCTGCCAAACATGAACCAGTTCGTGGATCAGCGTCTCCCAATAGTAGTTCTTGCCATACTTCTTGATCTTCAGATCCCAGGATGCCTGACTGCCAAAATTGATGTCCCAGGTCTCCCAATCCCACGGCCATGGGTTGGGCACTGTAAACGGTCGGTCACCGATCCCTGACGAGCCGGTGATGGCGATCTTGTCATAGGGAATCGTGTTCTCGAACACTCGCATCGCCTGAGTACGCTCGGCCGAGCTGAGCTTGCGTGAAGACATCCAGGTTCCTCCAGAACTGAACTAGCAAAAAATGTAGCATTTCGCGCCCAGCCGAAGCATGCGCCGTTGCGGGGCTTTCCCACGTTTCCACCGCCGGAACTCAGACGTGTTGATCGAAGAGGATCACGTTGCCGTCCGGATCAGCGACAAGAAAACTTGCCGGTCCTTTGGTGCTCTCGTCGGCTTCCGTTTGGAGCGCGACGCCCTTGGCTTTCAAATCGCGCTGCAGTTCGCGCACGTCCGTAAAGGCTGCGAGTTTCTGCGCGTTGCTATCCCAGCCCGGGTTGAATGTGAGGATGTTCTGGCGAAACATTCCGTGAAACAAGCCGATCAGCGTATCGCCGTTCTTCATGATCAGGTAGTTTCTCGAGGCGGCACCGCCGAAGACTTCGAAGCTGAGCTTTTCATAGAAGAT
>JBDTTK010000651.1:0-3096 GCA_039930685.1 Bryobacteraceae bacterium
GCGTCAATTTGTTCTCGACCACAAGATCATCTCGCTGCCGAGCGACAAGTTGCCTATGGTCGAAGAGACTCCGCCGTACGCGCGGTCAGGTAGCTTTGCCTCCATGGATACTCCCGGCGCCTTCGAGACGAAAGCGACCGAGGCCTTCTACTACGTCACGCCGCCCGAAAAGAACTGGGACAAGAAGCACGTCGAAGAGCACCTCCGCGAATACAACAAGTGGGTCCTCGATAACATCACCGTCCACGAGGCGTTCCCCGGCCACTACACGCAGTTCATTTACGCGCCTCAGTTTCCGACCAAGACCCGCAAGCTCTACCAGTGCGGAACCAACGCCGAGGGCTGGGCGCATTACGCCGAGCAGATGATGATCGAGGAAGGCTTCGGAAGCGGCGACCCGAAGGCGCATCTCGCGCAGTTGTCCGATGCGCTACTGCGCGACGCGCGCTACGTCGTCGGAATCAAACTGCACACCAAAGGCATGACGGTCGACGAAGGCGCGAAGGTCTTCGTCGAAAAAGGCTTCCAGGAACCCGCCAACGGCTATGAAGAGTCACGCCGCGGAGCCTACAACCCGACTTACCTGTACTACACGCTCGGCAAGCTACAAATCTACAAACTGCGCGACGACTACAAGAAAGCCAAAGGCGCGGATTACTCGCTCGAAAAGTTCCACACCGAATTCATTAAGCAAGGCGCCATTCCGTTAAAAATCATGCGTAAGCGTCTCCTCGGAGCCGAAGGCCCGACCCTCTAAGGGTCAGGCTGGCCCGGGTGTATAATCGAGCCGCTGATCCGTCCGGCCCGATGTAACGGAGCGTAAGGGAGGGCACCTTGGTCACGGACCTACAGGTCCGCTGGCGATGATCTTTCACCAGAATCATCAGAGGTGGCTTCGTTTTGAACTAGCTTGGTTTCGCGTTGCGGCCGCATATGAAAGGGATGTGGCTTCGTTTCGCATGCCAAGCTGAGCCGAAGACCAGAGATCTCCATACCGATTGGATCTCATCCAATTGGGTAATCTGATCCGGCCATACCGATCGTTCTAACTTCGTGACACCAGCGTATCCCAGCTGCTCCAATCCTGCAACATGCTGACCGTAAGCCATTTACTAGAATTTGGCTTCCTTCTGAACGGACGCCGCAGCCGGAAAATCGCTATTGCAATCGGCCAGCCAATTCGGTAATATCCAAATTGGCTGGCATGCTGAAAACCATCCAATTGGACCCGTACTCGGGCACTCCGCTGTATCGGCAGCTCTGCGCCCACCTGCGGGCCGCGATCGAGTCCGGCGCATTGCCACATGGAACCAGGCTCCCGGCGACCCGTGAATTGGCGGCTCAATTAGGTGTCAATCGAGCCACCATCTCAGCCGCCTACGAAAACCTGGAGAGCGAAGGACTCCTGAACGGCCACGTCGGCCGTGGAACATTCGTAATCTGCCCGGGTGCAGCAGCCCCGCCAACCGCGTCCAGCGAACTCGCCTCGAACGACCTTTCTCTGGCCGGCACCCAACCGGATTCAACCATCCGCTTCGAAGTCTCGAGACCGGCCGAACTCCTGTTCCCCCTGGACGAATTCCGGGCTACGGTCGACGAGGTCATCCACTCGGACGAAGCATCCGCGATCCTCCAACTCGGCTCCACCCTCGGCTACGGACCGCTCCGCCGCTACCTACTTGAAGAGGCGCGCGCCGCCGGAGATGCCGGACCCGACGACGACATCCTGATTACCAACGGTTGTCAGCAGGCATTCGATCTCATCCAGCGCGTCCTCGCCTCGAATGGCGAAACCATCCTGCTCGAAGACCCGGTCTACGCCGGCCTTCGAAACGTCTTTCAACGCGGCGGCGCCCGCGTCATCGGACTGCCCGTCGGCAAAGACGGCCTGGATCTCGGGGCTCTTGCCCGAGCGATCGAGACCTACACGCCGCGCCTGATGGTCGTCACGTCGACCTTTCAGAATCCGACCGGCGCGACCATGCCCGCCCAGGCCCGTCGCGAGCTGCTACGCTTGGCGCGCGCCGCTGGTGCTGTCGTCATCGAGAACGATCTCTATGCCGATCTCCGCTACTCGGGCGTCGCTGTCCCGACCATCAAGAAGCTGTCCCAAGTCGCTGGTAGTCCGTATGCCGCTAGCAGCGGGATAACCTCCGGCGACAGCGGCATGGTGTCCGGCGTCAGGTCGGCCGGAGACCACGCAACCGAAGCTGGCTCTGCGCACGCCTTCGAAACCATCGGACAACCACCCGACACCATCCTGCTCCGCAGCTTCTCGAAGATCGCCTTCCCCGGACTTCGCGTTGGCTGGGCCATTGGTCCCAAGCACTTCATCGCGCGTCTCGCCGAAGCCAAGCAGGCGTGCGACCTGCATACAGACCAGCTTTCGCAGGCCGTGCTCCTGCGCTTCGCGCAGTCCGGCCGACTCGCCGCGCATCGCGCCAAGAGCCTGGCCGCTGGCGCGGAACGCCTGCGGACCACGCTCGCAGCCTGCGCCGAGTTCCTCCCGGAAGGAACTACCGTCACCCGCCCCGAGGGCGGCATGAACGTCTGGGTCCGCCTGCCCGAACCTCTCGACGCCGGTGAACTCGCCTCTCGCGCCGAACGCGAAGGCGTTAGCTATCTTCCCGGCAAGTACTTCGCCGTCTCGCGCGTCGAGTCGAACGCGCTTCGCTTAAGCTTTGCGGGCCTCCCCCCGGACCAGATCCGGCAGGGCCTGCGCATCCTGGGTCGGATCTTCTCAGCCGAACTCGCCCGCCTCCGGTCCAAACACCGCGGCGAAGCAGCCTCGGCTCTGGTGTAACCGTAGCAATCGGACTGAACTCGCGCGTGAGATCAGCAACTGAGCCGCCACCGTGCGGTCACGAAAGAGGGCAAGCAGCCATGTTCATGGATGAGCAGTTTCGTTTGAAAGTCGGCCTCGCCGAGATGCTGAAAGGCGGCGTCATCATGGACGTCACCAACGCCGAGCAGGCTCAAATCGCTGAGAAAGCCGGAGCCTGCGCCGTCATGGCGCTCATCCGCGTCCCGTCCGACATCAGGAAGGAAGGCGGCGTCGCCCGCATGTCTCCGATCTCGACGATCCGCGAGATCATG
>JBDTTK010000652.1:0-3092 GCA_039930685.1 Bryobacteraceae bacterium
CAGGTAGGCGTCCTCAAGACGATCGCCTTGACGGGCGCTCTCCTCGGTTCCGCCTCGGCAAGCAGCCTCAATAATGCATTCACGGCGACGGCATTCGATGGCGGTAGCGGTGGCGGAAACGTTCCGGAACCGACGACGCTGTTGCTGTCCGGCGGTGGCCTGATTGCTCTCGGCTTGATTCGGCGGCGCAAGAACCGCAAATAGGCGGCTCCGTCTCAACAACTTTCGTTTTTGTGTAGTGACTCCCTCAGCCAGAGGCCCGGGCGGCAATTAAGGGCTTTCTTGCCGCCCGGATTTTTTCAATCGGCTGAGGAGCTATTGCCTAAATGAAGTAGCCTCAAACATAAATCTGGCGGTGCCCGTCCATCGGAGGAGGCCACCGCCAGAAGTTGTTTTACCGGTAGGTGACCAGTTTTGCCGGCAGGTGCGCAACCGAGTTGAACGCGTCGAGTGTGAATCGATCCCGCGAGTACACCCACTGCGACAGAGAACAATTCCGCACCCGCCAATTCACATCGAGAAACGCCCGGTCCGGGGCCCGCACCGCACGCTGGACGCAAACTCCAACCGGTCCTCCCGAACTGAACACGGCGACGCGCTTGTTCCCGCTCGATGCCATCAACTGATCTACCGCCCGGTTCACGCGCCCGTGAAACGCCGCGAACGGCTCGGCGCCATCGACGAGAACCGCCCCCTCCAGCCACGCTTGCATCAGCACTTCGAACATCCGCTGAAAGTAACGATTCTGCTCCGGCGTTCCGTGATGCCGCGCCGCGTCCTCGCCGAGTACGCGAAATCGTTCGTCAGACGCCGCTAACGCGGGCCTCAGTTCCCGCATGACGCCTTCCGCGTCATATTCATTCCAATCCGGATTCACGATTGCGTGCGGCCACGGTTTGCCGAGTTTGGCGTAGACGGCGGCTACAGTTTCCTCAGTTTGCCGGTGGCGGCGCAGCGAACCGGAATGGACTTCGTCGAACGTGACGCCCGCTTCGGCCCACACTTCTCCGAGTCGCTTGGCCTGAGCAAAGCCCATCTCGGTGAGATGATCCGGATCCGCTTGAAACGAGCGAGCCTGTCCGTGCCGGACAAGTGTGAGATCACTCATTTCTAATTCGATTTATGCTTGCGGAGTTCGTTCTTTGCAACCGACTCGATGTGTACTTCGTCCGGTCCGTCGGCGAGCCGCAGCGTCCGCGAATTTGCCCACGCGGACGCGAGTCTGAAGTCTTGGCAGACTCCGGCACCGCCATGTGCCTGAAGCGCCCGGTCGATGACTCGGAGGGCCATGTTGGGCACGATGACTTTGATCATCGCGATTTCCGATTTCGCAACCTTATTGCCGACCGTATCCATCATGAACGCGGCTTTCAACACAAGCAGCCGCGCCTGCTCGATCTCCATGCGCGAGAGGGCGATATCGGCGCGAACCGTTCCTTGTTCGGCGAGAGTCTTGCCGAACGCGACGCGATTGGTCACGCGCTTACACATGTCTTCGAGCGCGCGCTCCGCGACTCCGATCAGGCGCATGCAGTGATGGATGCGTCCGGGTCCGAGGCGGCCTTGAGCGATTTCGAAGCCGCGCCCTTCACCCAGAAGAAGATTGTCCGCCGGAACGCGCACGTTCTCATAGGTCACTTCCGCGTGACCGTGCGGGGCATGGTCGTAGCCGAACACGGTCAGCATCCGCTCGATCTTCACGCCCTTCGCCTCCATCGGCACGACGATCATGGTTTGCTGCTTGTGTTTCTGCGCGGTCAGATCGGTCTTGCCCATGAATATCGACACTTTGCAGCGCGGATCGCCGGCGCCGGACGACCACCACTTGCGTCCGTTGATGACGTATTGATCGCCATCGCGGACGATGCTCGCCTGAATGTTCGTCGCGTCCGACGATGCGACGGCGGGCTCGGTCATCGCAAAGCACGAACGGATCTCGCCCGCAAGCAGAGGCGTCAGCCACTTCTCCTTGATCGCCTCGGAGCCGTATCGAACCAGTACTTCCATGTTTCCCGTATCGGGAGCCGAGCAGTTGAAGACTTCCGCGGCGAAGACACTGCGGCCCATGATTTCGCAAAGGGGAGCGTACTCGAGGTTGGTGAGTCCGGCGCCGTGGCCGCTCTCCGGCAGGAACAGGTTCCACAGTCCGGCGGCCCTTGCTTTCGGCTTCAAGTCCTCGATAATCGGGATGACCTTCCAGCGATCCCCGCTGTTCACCTGCTGCTCGAACAGCTTTTCGTTCGGGTAGACGTGCTCGTCCATGAACGCGGTGAGGCGCTGCTGGAGGTCTTTTACTTTTGGCGAAAAGTCGAAATTCATAAATCGTGGGCCTATCCTATCCGAACTGAATATGAGGTTGGGATGCTGTGTAGTAGGGCGGTCATCGGAATGTCTTCATCGAAGGATCGCTCAGGTGCGCGATGAGGTTATAGCTAAACAGGCGCACTTCATTCGCCCGGACGCGAAACGTCGTAATGGCCGCATTGTGCATGACGGCGGCGAACTGGAGCGCCCGCACATCGTGAAGGTCGAACGTACCGGCCGCGCAGATACCGATGGGCGTCGCCGACGTGAAGATCGCGACATTGCCCTCTTCCAGCATCTCGGCGGTGAGTAGTGAGAAGGCTTCGTGTATTCGCGCGTGGAACGCGCTCCATGTCTCTCCGTCGAACGGGTAGCGGCCCTCGACCCACGCCGTAACAACAGCGCGATCGCAATCGTTCCAGCGGCGGTGGATCGGCGCACCGTGCGCGCCGCGGCTCGCCGCGATCGCCTCGTGCATGGCGTCATACTGCCGCTTGAATTCCGGATCGGCGGCCGACAGATGCGGCGCCATCCCTTCGTACACGCTGGCGAGGTCGAACTCGTTCCAAAGCGGTTCGGTCTCGATCGCCGGCGTCGATTCGCCGGTCGCGTCGCGGAATGCCGACATCGCTTCGCGCGCCGTCGCCTGCTGCCGGGAGAGTCCGCCGGCGATTACGCGCTCGAAGCGGATTCCCTGCCGCGCGAGATCTTCGCCGATCGCGCGGGCCTGACGATGGCCGAGGTCCGAAAGCGAGTCGTAATTTTCTCGAGTGCCGGCCTGCCCGTGG